>JBBRES010000060.1:0-12324 GCA_038202665.1 Kapaibacterium sp. (SeqCode)
GACTCTAGGTTCTCTCCCTTCGTCCATCCGTCTCTCCAATGCCGACGGCACAATGGTGATTGAATGTACTCTGGATTGGGAATAGTGTGGGACAGCGCATCGGAATCATCGGAGGAAGCTTTAATCCCATTCACATTGCTCACCTGATCATTGCGGACCGGTTCGTAGAGCAACAGTCACTCGACGCGTGTTACTTCGTGCCAGCGTTTCAATCGCCGTTCAAGAGTGGCGACCCAACTCCAAGTGCAACTCCCGAACAACGTATGGCCATGGTAGACGCGGCCGCTGTTCAGAACACGTCGTTTCATGTCTCCGACGCAGAGATCGCTCGTGGTGGAGTATCGTACACCATCGATACGATAGAGTACTTCCAATCACATCATGCAGGAGCCGAATTGTTCTTGCTGATCGGAAGTGATCAAGCAATCGAATTTGTGCGCTGGAAGGAATGGCAGAACATACTTCGGTTGAGCACATTGTGCATCGTACGACGTCCCTTCCTCCTTACCCCAGAGCAAGAATGGCGCCTCACAGAGAATCTCACAGTTGATGGCCGAGTACCAGTTTGGGTCAACGCACCGCTTCTTGAAATCTCGTCCACAGAGATACGAAAACGTGTGCGTGATCATCGCACCATCAATTACCTTACCGTCAAGGCCGTTCGAGACTACATCGAGGAGCACAACTTGTATCGAGGACCCTCTCTATGATACGGTGGGTTGTGAATATCGTCTTGATCCTGGTTGCCATTGGGATGATGTTCCCACTCTTCTATATGCTCGTGCTCTCAACGCGGGAGTTCCCGGAGCAGTACTCAACATTTGGTGAGATACTTGCTGCGCCAACAATCACCTCGAACTTCGTAGACACGTGGCGCTCCGACAACTTCCTGTTGTACTTCGCGAACTCGTTCTTTGTCGCGATGTGCGTTACCGCTGGCAATGTCTTGTTCTGCCTCTTTGTTGGATATGCCTTTGCTCGCAAGAAATTTCGAGGCAAGGCCATCCTCTTTGCGACGATCCTTGGTGTGCTGATTATTCCACCACAAGTGATCATGATACCACTGTATCGATTAATGGCTGAGTTGGGGTGGATCAATACCTATTGGGCGCTCATCATTCCGTGGCTCGTCACACCGTTTGGTGTGTTCCTGGTTCGTCAGTACATCGAGAATCTTCCAACGGGCATCGAAGACGCTGCACGACTTGATGGGGCAGGGGAGTGGTACATTGTAATGCGCATCGTGATGCCTCTTACGCGTCCAGTACTTACCGTCCTCGCCATCTATGTGTTTTTGAGTAACTGGAATTCATTCCTCTTTCCGTTCCTTTTTACCAACGACGAAGCACATCGAACGCTTCCTGTAGGGCTCGCATTCTACCTAGGCAAGCAAAGCATCGATTGGGGGCATTTGATGGCCGGAGCGAGCATTTCTGCCGTTCCCATTTTGATTCTCTTCGCTCTCTTCCAAAAACGCATCATCCAAGGCCTCACGGCCGGAGCGTTGAAAGAATAACATCCCTATTTTTGCCCTATGAATACTGTCCTCTCCGCGGTTCTTCCGCATCGCATCGCCAGCCGCACGTCAACCACGTTCGTGCTTATCTCCATTGGCGCAGTTCTCATTGCTGCTATGACGCAAGTCCGAATCCCGTTGCCGTTCACTCCTGTTCCGATTACCGGTCAGACCTTTGCCGTGATACTATGGGCAATGGTGGCGGGGCGGAAAGTAGGAGTAGCATCGGTTGCCACCTATCTCTTTGCTGGTGCATTGGGCGCGCCGATCTTTTCCGGGTTTGCCTCGATCACGGCATTGTGGGGTCCTACGAGTGGCTACTTGCTGGGATTTCTGCCCGCGGCGTTCGTCGCTGGCGCATTCGCAGAAAAGATCAACTCACACTCCGCGTTCGTGAGAGCCATCCACTATGCGCTCACATGTATTGCGGCTATCGCCATCATTCATGTTTGCGGCGCAATGGTGTTAACGGCGTTTGTTGGCATCGATAACGTTTGGTCGATGGGCGTTGCTCCGTTCCTTGTCGTAGACGTGATCAAGACCCTTGCCATCACGTCGATCCTAACGACAATTCGGAGGAAGTAAGCCATGGAATTTGCTGACATGAAAATCCTCGCCCGTCTGGTTGCAGACGAGGTGGAGAAGCGCCATTCTGCAGACCTTGCGCCGAAGTGGGAGCACGGTGTCGTGGTGTTCGTGCCGCACGTACCGAACATGAAGCAGCACGAAATCTCGATGGACAAATTCATGCATAAAGTAGTGATGATGCGAGACAATCTACGAGTGCTGGAACAGCAGATCAATGCGAACGCAAAGCTGTCAGACGCAGAGAAAGTCAAGCTGCAATCATACATCACACGTATCTACGGTTCGATGACGTCATTCAACTTCATGTTTGCCTATGAAGAAGACCTGTTCAATGGCGCAGGGGAATAGGATATGATGTTGGTCAGGAACACTACGAAGCACTACAACAAAAAAAGCCCGATCATGTGATCGGGCTTTTTTGTTGATGCGGAACCGACGGGGCTCGAACCCGCGACCTCTGCCTTGACAGGGCAGCGCTCTAACCAGCTGAGCTACGATTCCGTTGAAATTTCAATGTTGTGGACCCAAGCGGGATCGAACCGCTGACCTCTTGAATGCCATCCAAGCGCTCTCCCAGCTGAGCTATGGGCCCGCTTGGTTTCAAACGGATGTCAAAAATAGGGGAAGTGGCGCTCTTTGCCAAATGCATTTTCGGAAAGAGTGTTCTATCCACTGCCGTATATTTCGGTACATACTTGGGTTTTACTTGTTCTCGAAGGGGTTTGCATGAGGGTCTTGACACTTCTTTTCTTGTTTCTGATGTTGCAGAACATCTCAACTGCGCAAACGGTTGCACTACAGGCAAGTGCTGGATGGGGGCCATTCGCACCTAGCGTTACACAGCCAAACACCTTTACTGTTGCGAACATCCCTTCGGGAGAGGTTGTGCAGTCTGCAAGTTTTGTCGTGTATGGCAGCAATGGATTAGTCTCGCCAGTCGCGCAAGTAGCGTCACAAATGGGAACTTCTCTATCGTTTACGATGAACATGGGAATACTTCCATTTCATGCAACGTTGAACGTCGATGTCGCGACGAAAACTGCGAGTGGTAGCCAACAGCACTACACGTTGCACAACAGCATCATTGTGCTTGTTCAAACACCAACGGTCACGAGCGCAACAGGAATGCGTGGAATCGTTGTAGGCAGAGCAGCGCAACATCGTTATCTGGTTTCCTCCCTTCCACCTTCCACCACTCGAGTTGCCCTGCATCTGATTAGAGACAATGGAACGGTGATTGATTCTGTGATTCGCACGGGCACGGCGATCGACACGGCGTCGATCGTGTACACAACTCCGTCACACAAGAAAAAAACGACGCTCTCTGTTTCGTACACTACAACCACGTCACCCGTTGGTGGTTTTCGAACGACGATGGTGTTGGCGGACTCCGTTCCGTTGCCCCTCGTTCGTGCGTCGCTTGGCTGGGGACCGTTCGATCAGGGCGTTGGTGCTGTGAATCAATTCGTTGTTAAAGGTTAGGGTACGTCGTGTAAAACCCTAAGATGGTGTATTGATGCGGTAGGGCGGTATGGCATCATCTATGGATTGGATTCAGGTAATGCTACCTACATTCCCGTTGTGGATAGTGTGTCGTTCACCTCGGACATGGGGGTTGCACTACAGAATGCCGTGTTGCACGTAGTGGCATACTATGGTTCACCAACCACCGATTCTGCACGCACGGACTATCCGATACAGATCAATCCTCAGACGTATGGGCCACACTTCTTTACATCGTTCACGACGCCCATTGCCTTAGGTCAAGCGGGAATCGATACCGTGAGTGTAGACAGTCTCCCGGTACGCTCCGCACATGTTCGACTAACGTTGATCGACCAGTATGGCGCGTTGTACAATCAACGCAACGCCTATCCGACGCTCGATACGTACGTCGATACAGCTCGTATCGTTTTCGACCAAAGTACGTTGCCACTCTATACAACAACCGTTCGTTGCGAGGTATACAGCGACTACGAAGTACTGCCAATCGAGTACGACTACTTCTTTGATGTCCGCGATACGTCGCTGCCATACTTGTTCGCAAACACATGGGGTCCGTTTGTCCAAACAGATTCGGCCTACATCGTTCTTGGTGCGAAATGGATGCGTCCAATTGGCAACGCAACAGACACGATCATAGGTCAGTTTTCAATTCGAGACTCCATTGCCGACACCGTGATGACGAGAAGCGTCTTTATTCCTCTCAAAGGTGTTACCTACGACAGCACGGTGTTTTGGCTTGATACGAATGGAACGCGTCCTTTGATTATAACAGGTGGATTTCCGCTCAAAACGGAAGCACGCTTTACACGCTATGCGATACGTGGCACCGATACAGTGATGTTGGCATTCACGCGACATCCGTTGTCGATGCTTCCACAGCCAGGAACGCTGACGGCCTCGCAGGGATACGGTCCGTTCACGGCAGGTCGGGATTCGATGAACACATTCCGCATGACGAATCTTCCGCCGGGTACAAGAGAAGTTGAGTTCCGAGTAACAGGTACACATAATCCAGCAGCCGTAGATTCTATGCTAGTTCGTCCAACAGGCTCTGGCACGCTAGACTCTGCCGTGTTCACAACAAACATGGGTTGGTTACCTGTGAATGCACGCTTGCACGTGAATGTTCGATATGATGGCGGACCGGACAATGGAGTGCAGCTCGATAGATTTATCTACACCATTCCAGATACCTTGGCGGCAACGTCAACAGCCGGTTTTGGTCCGTTGGACTTTTCGTGGACGTTCTCTCAGCGAACAGCGCCATCGCAGTATGATATTGACAGTGTGAAACCGATTCCAACAACGTTTACGATAAAACGGATGCCTGCGCAGACGTTACGTATTGCTGTGTTGACGAAAGATGATACCGGCGCGCTCATAGACTCGGTGTTGGTTCCGCTCGCGCCCTATCAATTGCGCTTCAATAAAGATCAAACGCTTTCGATCCCATTCTCATTCCGACAATTCAACACCTCGACTCTAACGTTCATCTTGTACACTGATGGTGGGCCTGGGCTTGGCATTACGTATCCGTTGAACATCAATGTGTTGAATCCGCACCTCGAGTTTGATGCCTACAAGATTGCCAATAAGAATGGTCCGGCGCGCGATACATCCGCTCTGCTGCAGGGCAGTAACAATCTTGTCTACCTTCAGATGAATCTTGGCTTGAGCCCCGCAGCAACACCTGTCCTCACGATGCTTGCGCCGAATCACATGGATTCGGTGTGGTATCGATTCAGAGATTGCAATGGAACGGTAGACGATAGTCTGAAAGGTGCTACAGCAGGTTCCGGTGCGCAGACAAGCGTGATCAACGACGAGATCTACACTGTCACACCGTTGCCGATAACGGCGCGTACCGTAGAAGTAGAAGTGTTTTCCAATGCGTTGCACTTCCCCAAGCGCGGGTTCACATTTGTTGATTCTATCAAGATCGTTCCTAATCCTGTTGTCGATACGTTGTATGGTCGGTTGTACCCATCGTTCCGCGCAACGGATACAACAACAGGGAAGATGATGCAGACGTTTACACTTACCCACCTGCATAACGTGGACAGCGTTGTGAACATTCGTTGGTTGAACTCTGCAGGCGCAACAATTGGAACGATTGCGCCGCAGACACCAAAGAACGACTCTGTGCGGCTGACGTACGACATGAATTCATTTGGCAATACAGCCGCAACCGTCCGATTGATTGGAACGTTCGTCTATCATCGTTGCTCTGATGTTTCACGACGTGATATTCTTCTCGATACATCTGTCATCACAACCCAGTTCTCTGGGCCACCGCAGAAGAACTTCATTTGGTCGTCGTTAGGATGGGGTCCGTTCCGACAAGGTAAAAGCGCGTCTACAAGATTCCTTGTCACCTTCCAACCTTCACAATACATTCCAGCAATTCAGCACGACTCCATGGATCAGATTGTCATGGTGCTTTCGTTGCATGACTCGAACAATGTTCAGCTTGATTCTGCGCCGGCAACGTTTACGAAGAACTATACCGCGGCGCCTCTCCCAGATACAACGCAGTTCAGGTCTCTGTACAAGCAGCTTGGGGGACTCCCTCTTGGTTCCAAGGTAAACATCATTGTCACGTGGAATAAGCGTACACAGGCCGGAGTGGTGCGCAAATCGCAGAGCAGTTATAATTTCCCCGTAACGATGCTTCCATTCCCACCGCAGCCGCTCCACAGTGATGCCGGTTGGGGGCCCTTTGAACAAAGCGTTGCTGCTGGCGGATATCAAGGCATCACCGTTATGCCGTCTGTGATCAATGTTCAAGATTCGGTGCAGTCTACCATCATGAAGACGGTTGCAACGCGATGGATCAATCTGTCGGGAGGACAAGTTGGAACATCTGCATTCACCATGAGTCTCGCAGATCGCCGCATCATCACCGATCCCAGGGATCCAACTGTTCTCGACACGATTGACATTTGGAAAGCCGCCGCCTACGATCCTGCCCAAGTTGGCTGGCCAAGCATATCACGTGATGCACGTTCGCTCGACATGGTGATCGACTACACGTTCAACGGACTCGCTACACCAACTGCGCATCAGACGCAGGTAGTGTCGATCACACCACGTGCCGACTGGATCAATGGTACGCAGATCACGGCTGACTCAAACGTGAGTGGCACGATCTATCTTACGTCACTCATACCATTGCCAACTCCAGGCTTCGAGAAAACATTGCCACTCCTTGGCCCGCTTCCAATGAGCACGTCACGAGCAGATGGTGGAAGCGGACCGCTAGACTTCAAGGTCAATGCGCTGTATACGCCGTCGAACGGACAATTCTCATTCAATCCAAACTCCTCGTACAACAACAAAGGATTCACGTGGAGTTCGAACATCAGCACGTCTATCATCAAGGGTGGCCGTGCTGCCTATGTGAATCAAGGCGATGAGCACGATGGATTCTCGGCAGAACAAGACTTTGTAAGTGATACGGTTGGCCCAAATCGAGAAATGGCAATACGACAGCTCATCACGGCGAATCTCTCTGGTAATCTTCTTGCTCCGTATACGATTATCAAAGAAGCAATGGAGATTATTGAGTCCGGTCTTACCATTGTGAGCGCAGCGCCAACCATTGCGTTGTGGGTTGGAAGCGAGCAGTACTACACGTTGAATCTCGGAACAGACGGTACCGGAGTGTTGAAGTATTCAGGCGAGCTACCAGATTCCGAGGCCGACGCAGAGGAGTTCAAGAACAAGTATCAAACCGGTCTTGCCAACAGCTTCTCTTCTACACTTTCGCGCGGAATGGAAGTAAGTATTGCCGGGTTCTTTGGTGCGGGTGTTTCCATCGACGATCAAACAGTGATTGGATGGGGCAAGACCTACTCCGGTGGTGTGACGTCGATTGTTGAGCGCAACTGGCCCTCAGCATCGGCACAACGAACCTACTTCACCGTAGATCTGGATTTGTTGTTCGGCTTGATTCATATCGATCTCTATCATGGTCTGATCAATGCTTCTTACGATCCAGATCTGATGCCGTCGTTCTACACGTTCCCAGAGATCAAGGCTTCCATCTTCATCTCTAACATGGGACGGGAGAAACATGGCGAGCATGTAGAGGCAACGGAACTCACCTATAGACCGCTTCCACCAGAAACGCCATACTACTATGCGCGTCCAGATGTTGTCGCAACCTCCAAACAGCTGAGTATGACGTGGATGGAACATTCGCGCGCCGGAAAGAAGGGCACGTTGATGATTGGATCTCTCGACACGCTTACAAATTCATTCGGTGCATCCCATCCTTTGCTCACGAATCGCAACGGAATGCACGATCCTTCGTTGGCCATTCTCAACGATGCGGGAGATGCCATTGTCGCGTGGAATCAGAGTCGGTATAACGCATCGAATTCTCCTGCTTCGTTGTCTGCACCAGAGATGCTACATGCAGAAGATGTGCATGTAGGTATCTACAGCGCTAAGAAGGGTTCGCTTGTTCAGGAGTTGGTTGTAGACGACGACATGAGCTCGGCGCTTTCTGGTCGTATCGATGGAGAGACAAAGATCGTTCCCATGGCTAATGGTACGTCGGCACTCGTTGTGTGGCCAGCTCAAACTCCTACCTCCGGTGAAAGCGACATCTACGGAATGTTCCTTCGTAAAAACGGTACCACATGGTCGACGCAACCAGTGCAAGCCATCAGTACTACAACTGGCTTCGAGCGAAACCTTCAACTCGTGCGAGTTGCGGACGACGACGTCCTTGCCGTGTGGATTAACGAACGGTCGATCGCTATTGGACAGTCCAGCCTGATGTTTGCTCGTTGGAATGGCACCGCGTGGTCTACCCCTAGAGTGATTCTCGCGCCCGGATCGAATCGGCAATTCAACGAGATTACTGTGTCTGCCTATGCTGGTTGGGCAGTGCTCGCATTATCGACGTATGATCGTCGTGGACAGTCCACTCCAAGCTACAAGCTGCATGAACTGTGGTATAGCAACGGTCAATGGAGCGCACCGGCCACGATGGACGAAACCAAAGAGGACCATGTCATCCGACGCCTTGCTTCGGCGATTGCCGAGAACGGTCATGTAGTCGTACTTGCAGAAACGGAATCAGATGTTTCACCCGATGGTCGCACAAAGCACGGACTGTTGGCCTTTGTGAAGAATCAACCCGGATCTGGCGGTACATGGAAAGTGCAAAAGAATCTTCCTTCATTGTGCGACACGAATAATCAGGTGTGGCATATCGACGCATCGTTTGGACCAAAGGGCTACCTCTACGTAACCACGCAAGAGCTCGACAACGTGCCAGCAAACATCCAATCGTACACGAATGGCATTCAGATTGGCGCAGCACGCACGAACTCTGTTCTCCGCTCTGTGATCGTGAACGACGATCTGTCTATCACACCTCGTCCGCTCGGCGGCCAGAAACCAACGAGTGTAGATGACTATCATGTAGAACAGGCGCTTCGCTACCAGGCAGAAATGTATCCTGCATACCCCGACCCAGCAAGTGGTTCTGCACTGACTGTTCCGTTCGTCCTGCAAATGCCTACGCACATAGACCTTACCATCGTCGATGTAACGGGGCGCGTTGTTGAAGTGATTTCGCAAGGTGAGATGGCGGAAGGGCAGTATGCATTGAACGTCCCCATCGGCGCATTGCAACAAGGCTTGTACCGAGTGCGACTCGTAACGAGCACTGGTCAGACACTGACCATGCCGTTTACGATCGTGCGATAAGTGTTAGTGGATGAACTGTAAGTCGCACCACCGGCGATATGTGCCAGTGGCGTTTGCAAATAGTTCATCATGAGTTCCTGCTTCGACGATGCGACCTCTATCGAACACATAGATACGGTCGCATCGTCGGACGGTACTCAGGCGATGCGCGATGATGATCGTCGTGCGATGTTCCATTAAGCGTTCGAGCGCTTCAGAGATGAGTCGCTCAGAATCCGCATCGAGCGAACTCGTTGCTTCGTCCAAGATAAGTATAGGCGGATTTTTCAAAAGGGCACGTGCGATTGCGATGCGTTGCCGTTGTCCGCCACTTAGTTTGATGCCACGTTCTCCAACAAGAGCCTGCATACCTTCGGGAAATCTCTCGATAAACTCCAGTGCATTTGCTGCTCGTGCTGCGGCGGTGACTTCTTCGGCGGATGCATCGATCTTACCGTACCGGATGTTGTCTTCGATAGTCCCACCAAACAACACTATGTCTTGCGGCACAATGCCGATGTTCTTTCGCACATGCGCAAGCGAGAGCGTCTTCGCATCCTTGCCATCGTACTGAATAGTTCCTTGCAAAGGATCGTACAAGCGTTGAATAAGGGCCGCCGTCGTGCTTTTCCCGGCACCGCTGGACCCCACAAAGGCAACGCGCTCTCCTTGTTCAATTTCTAATGTGACATCGTCTATCACGGCCGTGTCTACACGCTCTGGATAGGCGAACGATACGTGATGCAGTTGCACTGATGTGAGTCGCTCGTGCGGGACGTCTTCACCAAGATCTTCGATAGGAGCCTGCATCAATTCGCGCATGCGTACCGATGCCCCAAGAGCCTTTTGTATCTGTCCGAATTGTTCGGCTACACTCCCGAGTGCACCTCCAACGAACATCGCATACATCAGGAATGAGAGAAGCTGTCCCATTGTGACAGCTCCACTCATCACGAGACCCGCACCATACAAGATTACACCAGCAATACCACCGAAAATGGTGAAGATGATGAACGTCACGAATATTGCGCGAAGGCGAGCTCCGGAAATGGCCAACTGTACGTTTTCGGAAATTGTCGATTGATATCGTTTCGTCTCATAGCCCTCTTGGACGTAGGTTTTCACAGCAGAGATGGACTGTAACGTCTCCTCAACAATCGTAGAAGATCGAGCCAGTGCGTCCTGTGTTCGTGTAGAGAGCGCGCGAATCTTTCGACCCATGAAGAGTGCGACAACAACAATCACTGGGAGTGCAACGAGAATCGGAACGGTGAGCTGAACACTTGTGCTGACGATGATGACAATGCTACCCACCAGAAAGATGAACTGGCGGATGATCTGCATCACGGAAAAGGAAAACGTCTCTTGGATCTGCGTGAGATCGCTTGAAAGGCGCGACGAAAGCTCGCCCACTCTTCGCTCCGTCAGAACGGTGAGCGGGAGACGAACGATGTGGTCGAATAGATCGGTGCGTAGCGATCCTATCACACGTTCTGTCGTTCGCGCCATCGTCACGGAAACGAAGTATCCAATGATGGCCTGCACAACGAGAAGACCAAGGAACATCATCCCCACGGAGTACAGCTGATCTGTGCTTCCACTTTTTGTGACGGTATCGATCAAGTCGCCGGTTAGCCTCGGAAACACCAAACTAATCGCACTCGTTGGCAACATAAAAAGCAGGGCGATCGATGTGCGAACGGCAAATGGTTTATAGTACGAGAGTAAAAATCCTAGCTGCGTTCGTGCTGTCTTACTGCTGATCTTTGTATCCGTTGCCATCAGAATGCCTTCCCTCCAAACATGGGAATCACCGCGCCACTGATTGCACAGTGTTTATCACACAAGTGCAGAATGGTGGCTGCAATAGCCTCAGGAGACACCCATGTTTGCTCCTCGCCGCCTTGCGCCCATGCCAAATTCGCTGGTGTGCGAATGATACTTGGAAGGAGAGCGTTTGCTCTCACGTTTGTTGAACGCCCCTCCTCTGCTACGCTCTGGGCAAGTGAGACCAAGGCGGACTTTGACGCAGAGTATGCGCTTCGTTGCGCAACGGGATGCACAACGCTTTGTGCACCAATCACAACAACAGAACCTCCACCATTTCGCTCGAGAACAGGGAGTGCGTGACGTAGAAGATTGAATGCGGAGATTACGTTTAACGAAAACATTCGGCTTACGTCGTCGGGGCTTGTTTGCGCAACGCTTTTGCCAGACACGATGCCCCCTGCAAGATGAACAACGGCGGCAAGGTTGGCAGGGAGATGAGCACATGCAGCGGCTGTGCTCTCATCGCTTGTGAGGTCTACGGCTGGAAACTGAAGTGGAAGTACCGTCCATCCGGCCTGCTCCAAAACACCGTGAACAATTGTGCCGAGGTCGCCAGAGGCGCCCGAAAGAAGGACAGTAGGCATATCGGTTTACCGAACAAGAAGTGGTCGAGCTGTGATGGCGGCGGCTGACGTGATGGAGATGAGATACCATCCGGGTGCTAGCGTAGGCAGGCCAATGACGGTCCGACCTTTGGAATATTCTAGCAGATAAGCGCCATCTAGGTTGTTACCAGTGAGTGACGTAAGGCTGATGGCAATAGGCTCTGCAGGAATGCCCGATATCTGAACACGCCTTGTTGCGCCATCAACGGGCATCGGAGTAACAACAACGCTGTCGGATGAACCATCTTGCGACGCAACGTCAGTAAATCCTTGACGTAGTGTAGCACCACAGGGTGTCCACGTACCGTTGCGTGTCAGCAAAAAAGTTGTGTCGGCTGGATACACCCCAACAACAACAGAGTCGGCCCGCGTGATGATGTAGCGAGCCTCGACCGTATCAGACGCATAGAAGACGGTAGATGGAACGGCAAACGAAACTAGTGATGTTGATGATGCCTGGGCGGTGAACTGTGGACCATTTGTAATGCGCAGAGTGACGGTCACCGATTCGTTTGTGAACACCTTTGACGTCAATCGAAGTGTTGTTCCCTCTAGTGCGA
The DNA here is from genome assembly GCA_038202665.1 of Kapaibacterium sp. (SeqCode). Lineage (GTDB taxonomy): Bacteria > Bacteroidota > Ignavibacteria > Kapaibacteriales > Kapaibacteriaceae > Kapaibacterium. The sequence goes on from JBBRES010000060.1 coordinate 12,309, forward strand.
TGAACGGAGGTGCTAG
>JBBRES010000061.1:0-12110 GCA_038202665.1 Kapaibacterium sp. (SeqCode)
TAGTCGAATTCAATACCCTGACCAATGCGATTCGGTCCACTTCCAAGAATAATCACCTTCTTCGACGTAGAGGGAACGGCCTCGTTCTCCTGCCCGTAGGTCGAGTAGTGATACGGTGTCTCCGATTCGAATTCCGCCGCACACGTGTCGACGGTCTTATACACCGGTACCACTCCGATCGCTTTGCGATGAGCTCGCACGGCATCTTCCGTTGTGCCCATCATCAAAGACAACTGCACGTCGCTAAAACCATAGCTCTTCAGCATGCGCATCGTTGGTGCGTCGATCGACGTGATGCCCTTGCCGCCCTCACGTTCCTTAATGACTTCTTGAGCGGTTTCAACTATCTGCGAACATTGGTCGATGAACCACGGATCGAATTTGGTGAGTTGGTGAATCTCTTCAGCAGAAATGCCAAAGCGCAGTGCATCGCAGAGGTCGAAAATCGACGTACTGGTGCGAATGCGAAGTCGCTGACGTAGTGGCGCAAGTTCGAATTCGTCGGGTGATTCAAGGTCGCACAACTCGGGCGCGTCGTATCCAAAGCCAAATCGTTTTTGCTCCAGACTGCGCAAACATTTTTGAAGGGCTTCTTTGAAGGTGCGTCCGAACGACATTGCCTCGCCCACGCTCTTCATTTGGATGCCAAGTGAGTTGTCCGACTCGCGGAACTTCTCGAAGTCCCAGCGTGGCACTTTCACCACAACGTAGTCGATGGATGGCTCAAAGCACGCAGGAGTTTTCTTTGTGATGTCGTTCAGGATTTCGTCCAGCGCATAGCCAACGGCAAGCTTGGCCGCTATCTTGGCGATAGGAAACCCTGTGGCCTTGGATGCAAGCGCAGAACTGCGCGACACGCGCGGATTCATCTCGATCACAATCTGACGTCCCGTCGATGGCTGCACGGCGAATTGAATGTTCGAACCACCCGTTTCCACGCCGATCTCGCGAATGATCTTGAGTGCCGAATCGCGCATGTGTTGATACTCTCGATCGGTAAGCGTCTGCGCCGGTGCAACGGTAATCGAATCTCCCGTATGCACGCCCATGGGATCGAAATTCTCGATGGAGCAGATGATGACAACGTTGTCTTTCGTATCTCGCATCACTTCGAGTTCGTATTCCTTCCAACCAAGCAGACTCTCTTCTACGAGGACGCGATGGATGGGACTTTGCACCAATCCGTTGCGGAGCATCTCTCGGTACTCTTCCATGTTGTAGGCAATGCCGCCACCACTGCCGCCCATGGTGAATGATGGACGGATGATCACAGGGAAACCGGTGATCTCGATCATCTTCATGCCATCTTCGAACTCGTGCACGAATCCGCCTATGGGCATGTCCATGCCGATCTTCTTCATGGCCTTGAGAAAGAGTTCGCGGTCTTCGGCTTTGTGGATGGACTCGATGCTCGAACCGATGATTTTGACGTTATACTTTTCGAGAATGCCTGCTTCATGCAATTGCACGGCGGCATTCAAGGCCACTTGCCCACCCATCGTGGGAAGGATGGCATCGGGACGTGCCTTCGTGATTACTTCTGCGCTAAGCTGCGCCGTAATGGGCTCCACATATGTTGCGGCGGCACCATCGGGATCTGTCATAATCGTTGCCGGATTGCTGTTAATCAGCACAACGCGATAGCCTTCTTCTTTGAGCACCTTACAAGCCTGCGTGCCGGAGTAGTCAAACTCGCAGGCCTGGCCAATGATAATCGGACCGGAACCGATCACAAGAATGCAGTGAAGATCGTCGCGACGTGGCATAGATGTTCCTAGAGTTCGTTTCGTTGTTGAAGGATGGAATTGAGAATCGTCATGCGCATGGCAACGCCATGCGTTACTTGTCTGCGGATCAGAGATTGAGGTGCGGCGGCAACGTCTTCGTCGATCTCGACGCCGTAGTTCACCGGACCTGGATGAATGATGGTGACGTTGGGCGCCTTTCGCAATCGGTCGGACGTCATCGCAAAGCGTGCACGATACACGTCCATCGAAGGGACAACATCCGCCGTGATGCGCTCGCGCTGAATGCGAAGGAGCGAGATCACGGTGGCCCACTCACACGCTCCGTCGAGTGAATCGAAGCGCGGCATAGATGCAAAGCGTTCGTCGTCTGGCAACAGTGATTCGGGTGCGCAAATCGCAAACTCTGCACCAAGCTTTTGCAACACGTCTACTTGCGAGCGAGCCACGCGACTGTGACGCACGTCACCCACAATGCAGATTTTCTGTCCACCAAGCGTACCGAGTCGTTCACGTAGTGCACTCGCATCGAGCATGCCTTGTGTAGGGTGACAGTTTGTTCCGTCTCCCGCGTTCACAATACTCATGGAGGTAGAAGCAGAGATTGTCTCGCCAATGCCGTTCTGCGCATGTCGGAGTACGAGCACATCGAATCCCATTGCGTCGATCGTTTGCACCGTATCGAGAAACGTCTCGCCTTTTCCTTCGCTACTCGTGGAAGGGTCGAAGATTACCGTGCGCGCACCAATGCGGTGAGCAGCTGTCTCGAACGACAGTCTGGTGCGTGTAGACGATTCGTAGAAGGCAAGGACAATGCGAGATTCGTTTCCGCTCGCTTGTGTGAAGGTGGAAGGCGGAATGGCGGCAAGGCCCGTTGGCGTAAGAAAACGAGATGCCTGATCGATCAAAGATTCGATCTCGGTTGCCGTAAGCGGTACAGTTGTGAGGAAGTGTGGCGTCCGCATGAATACAAAGGTAGGGCAAAAAAAAGCCCGCCAAAGGCGGGCTTTTCAATTCGACAAGATTACTTCTTCTTTCCCTTGGCTACTGCCTTCTTCGGAGCGGCCTTCTTTGCAGCTGCTGCCTTTGGAGCTCCAGCCTTCTTTTCGCCGTTCGCGATCATCTTCAGTTCCTTACCAGCACTGAACTTTGGCACCTTGCGAGCAGCGATTTTAATCGTCTCACCTGTGCGTGGGTTCTTGCCCTTACGAGCAGCACGCTTGGAAACACTGAACGTTCCGAAACCAACGAGCGACACACTTCCGCCGCCGCCAAGTTCCTTCTTCACGGCATCCAACGTTGCTGCCAACGCTGTGTCTGCCTGCGCCTTTGAAAGGCCTACCGACGTTGCGATCTTTTCGACCAGCTCTGCACGATTCATAATGAATCCCCACAAAAAGATGTTGATAAAACATTCTTACAGTTCGAAAATATCAAGTGTTTATCAGGGTATGCAAGGAAGAGTTATCCACAAAGCTTGGTTTTATGCAGTTCTCAGGCCGACGGGGTAGGGAAAATCTAGTGTGTATGCGCTCGTTATCGGGATTCAGCGTACCTCGGTTATCCACCGTTCACGACCGCAATCCGAGGATGATCGTCGCAAGTATGGTTTGACCAATAAGACCCAAATGCAGTACCAGAGCCGTTATCAGGGCGGCAACAACATCGTCTGCCATCACGGACCACCACTCCGTGCGAGCGTTGATAACGTTCATCGGCCATGGCTTTCGTATGTCGAAGAGCCGAAACAAGGCCACACTTCCAACCCACCACCACCATCCGAGATATGCATACGGAAGGACGAGAATCATCGACATTCCGAGCGCTTCGTCGATCACAATGCGCGAAGGATCACATCCCCATCGGCGTTGCGAGCGTTCAACAGCGTACTTCGATACCCCGGCAAACACCACCACAGAGATCATGTATCCGACGCGAACAAGGTCTTGCGACAGGGGAAAGATCAGTGCCGGAAGGGCGACGATCACCGAGCACCACGTTCCGGGTGCGAGCGGTAACAACCCGATGCCGCCTATCGTTGAGAGGTGTCCGGCCAGACCTAGCCGAGACCAGCGTACGGATTCGGCAGGAGTATTATCCACGGCGGAACAGCCTTCTGTTGACGACGAGGTATTCTAAAAAGGTGTAAAGCGTAAAGAGTGTGATGACGAGAACGATGATGTTCGATGTCTGCGAATACAGCAGCGAGTGAACGGCAGCGTGATCGATCGATAGCAAGGTTGAGTGCGACATCCAGAGCAACGTCAACGCATAGATAATGAAGCACATCTGAACGAACGTCTTCCACTTTGCCGTTCGCGATGTTTGAAAGTGATGTTCCCTGGTTGTAGCAATGCTCCGAAGTACGGTGGTTCCAAAGTCGCGCAGGATGATGACGATCACCATCCAAAGTGGCATGATGTCTACCATCCAGAATGCAATCCAGGCCGACGTGGTAAGCACTTTGTCTGCGAGTGGATCGAGGTACTGTCCGATCTCCGACTCCTCATTCAACGCGCGCGCAGTGAGTCCGTCAAAGTAATCCGTGAGCGCACCCACGAGAAACAACACAATGGCTGCATCCATGCCCCAAGGTCGTCCGCTGAGAATACAGACGAGAAAGACCGGAGCTATAAAGAACCGCGATAGCGTAAGGATGTTGGCAATGGTGTACGTCATCGTGCCTGTTCTCCGGCTGCAGCAACGATACCTGCAAAGGCGTCCGCCTTCAGCGAAGCGCCTCCCACGAGCGCGCCATAGACGTCTGTGCACGCAAACAGCGTTGCTGCATTCTCGGCCGTCACACTGCCTCCGTAAAGAATTGGTATCGTAACATTCTGCTCACTGAGCTGCGTTGCAATGAAGGCATGCACCTCTTGTGCTTGCTCAGGGGTGGCGGCAAGACCTGTACCGATAGCCCACACAGGTTCGTACGCTACAATGCATCGTTGCATTTGCTCTGCACCCACTATCTGCACCAGGGTGTGTAGTTGTTTACCAATCACCGATGTGGTTGCACCAGACTCACGTTCTTCCAGCGTCTCTCCACAACACACAATTGGAACAAGTCCTTCGGAAAGGGCGGCAAGGATTTTTTGGGCAATGAGTTCATCACGTTCGTGATGATAGCGTCTGCGTTCACTATGACCTACGATGACGTGCGAACAACCAATGGCACGTATCATCGATGCGCTCACGTCGCCCGTGAAGGCGCCCTTTTGTTCGTGGTGACAGTCTTGCGCTCCGATGCGAACGGAGCTTGTAGCTGTAGAGGCAACGACGCTTTGGAGCGACGTAAACGGCGGACAAAGAACAACCTCTACACCTTGCGCCATGCCGCCTTGCAAGTCCTTATGCGCCAGTACAGCAAGGGCCAACGTCGCCGCTTCAGACGTCGTCGTATGCATTTTCCAGTTCCCTGCTACAATCATTCGTTTCATCGGTGCACTCCTCGAACGCGGAAGATCCGGTAATTAGTAAGGTATTGGTCGGACTCGAAGCCTTGTCCTTCAATGGTCTCCGAAGGCGAGATGATCTTTACGTATTCCGTGGAATAGAGGATGGCTCGTTGGCTGTCCCAGTTCAGACGAGTTGTTGCGAGCGATGTGCGCGAACTGTCGCTCCAAACGTAGACGTGACCAATGGCAGTCATGTTCTTTGTGCGATCGTCCACAAGTGCACTGTCTGATGTTAGGCGAGCGAGCCTTTTTTGTGAAGTCTGCGAATAGAAGTCCACGATTACCGTATCGCCCATGGTTGTTTCTTGCTTTTCTTCCCACACGCGAGCAACGGCAGATTGCAACACGGCCTTCTTGCTTGCAGAGTCGAGAAACGTCACATGCACGTTGTACGAGATGTGACTTGGTTGCTTGTCGAGCGGATCGTCTTTCACGGGCGCTTGTTGCTCGCCCTGCGAACAAGATGCTATGAGCGCGAAGCACAGCGCTCCAAGAAGTGCATGGGCTCTCATCGTGCTGCATTCCAGATGCCGAGCACCCGTAGTAGGAACTGCTCCATACTGTCTAACGGAAGCTGCGTTGCTGCGTCGCTCAATGCATGCTGCGGATCCGGATGCGTTTCTACAAAGAGTCCGTGTACGCCAACAGCAACGGCCGCACATGCGAGTGGAAGGATGTATTGTGGCTGTCCGCCCGACTGTGCGCCAATGCTCGGACGTTGCACAGAATGCGTTGCGTCGAAGATCACGGGATAGCCCGTGGCCTTCATGTCTACGAGTCCTCGATAGTCCACCACAAGGTCGTGATATCCGAATGTTGTGCCTCGTTCTGTAAGCCAGATCTGCTCATTCCCTGCCGCCTTTACCTTCGCGGCCGCCTTTGGCATGTCGTCCGGAGCCATGAACTGCGCTTTTTTAATGTTCACCACTTTGCCTGTTCGCGCCGCTGCTTCTAAGAGCGACGTCTGTCTGCTGAGGAATGCCGGCACCTGCAGCACATCTACATACTGCGCCGCGAGTGCAGCCTCTGCGTCTGTGTGAAAGTCTGTGAGAATCGCTACACCAAATTCTTCGCGAATCGTTGCAAGGTGTTGCAATGCAAGCTCATCGCCTATGCCCTGAAATGAATCAGCGCTCGTGCGATTGGCTTTTCGATACGAGCTCTTGAATACGAATTGCACGGGCAGATCTCGAGTGATCGTGAGCATTCGGTCGGCCACGGTGCGCAAAAGGTCGAGCGATTCTACCACGCACGGACCGGCAATAAGGAGGAGTCGAGAAGGATCGAGGTTCATGATGTTCCGATGGAGTGAGGCTTCAAATTATCATGCTTCGTACATTTGTCCGTGCGGCATGCAGCCGCCGCGCAGCAAAAGAGGAAGAATGGCACGACCGGATCATATCTCCATTCGTCGCGTTCCCCCGCAAGATCGGCAAACCCCGCTCGAAAACGAGCCGGCAACGCCGCCGCGTGGACAACGTACGATCAAACAGGATAAAGACCTTCTAGGTAGGTATCGCATCATCGCAGTATTGATAGCGGTAAGCGCAGCCTTGTTATTGATAGCCCTCCTTTCGTACACATCAAAGGATGAAGCGAACGCCGAGCTCACCATGCGCGACGTGATGGGCGTGATGCGCGGCGACGATGCCTTACGTGTCAAGTTCGAGACAACGCACAATTGGTTGGGACTCCTGGGCGCCGTGCTTTCGCATTGGTTCTACCATGCCACCATCGGTATATGGTCGTTGTGCTTCCCTATTCTCATGCTCTTCTGGGCCTATGCCCTCTACACCACGCAGCGCATCAACGCAGTGCTCACGCGAAAAAGCATTGCCACCATCACGTTTGGTGTAGCTGTTGCGTCGCTCATCGGAACATTGCAAACCATACAGTGGATGCCCGCCATACCTCCAGAAGGAAGCGGTGCTATTGGTCAGTTCTTTGCAGGCGTAATCACGCAACTCATTGGCGCCATCGGATCGGTGATCGTCATGCTCGTGTCCATGGGCTTTGTCCTGGTCTTCGGTTTCAACGTCAACCTAGGTCAGGCCGCACTGAAGGCACGTCTTGGTTGGGCTTCTGTGAAAGACCGCATGGCCACGAGGACGGAGGAAGGCGACGAGGAGGATGAAGAGATAGATGTTGATGGCGTAGACGAAGAAACCGACAGTGTTGCACCGCCACTGCAATCCGCTACCGGCATGAGCGGTTGGTTCAAGACACTCCGTTCGAAAGGCGCCGTGGAACTGCGTTCTACGGATGAAGATGAGGCGCTTGTGGCGCGCAGGGCGGCAACAAAGAATCCTGAACCAACGATGCATGCGAGTGGCCTTCCGAGTGGAACGCTGAGTGGAAGTGTGCGCATTCTTCGACCGAAACCACGTGGAGATGAAGAGGCAGATGAGCGCGCGGCAGCAGCGCCGGAGCGCGAGGTCCCGCACGGACCCGAGAGTGTGAACTTGGGCGACGTAGAGCGGCGCCTTGCCACCCTTCACCCCGATAAATCCATTAAGGTTCGACGTCCCATCGAACATGTAGAAGAGGATGAACTTCCGTTATTCTCGCAGCCTCCGCGAGATGATGATGATGACGAAGAGGTTGAAGAGCAACGCGGCGTCACGATCACACGTGCGCTTACGCTTACCGTGCAAGAGTCGGACAAAGAGCCCGAAGTAACGATGCGTAGTTCGTTGTTGTACGACGAAGAGATCAAGTATAAGTCGCCGAAGATAGACCTGCTCGTTCCGGCGGACGAACATTCGGGCATCGACGATAATGAATTGAAAGACAAGGCGCGCATCCTTCAGGAAAAGCTCGAAACCTTCCGCATCAAAATTGAAAATCTGACGGTGCAGCCCGGACCTGTTGTAACGCAGTACGAGTTCGTTCCCGCGGCCGGCATCAAGGTGTCGCAGATCGAGTCGTTGGCGGACGATATTGCCTTGGCGTTGAAGGCACAGGGCGTTCGCATCATTGCGCCTATTCCGGGTCGTGGTACGGTGGGTATCGAGATCCCTAATCTCAATCCGGCCGTTGTTCGATTTAGTGAGATCATCAAGAGCCCGAAGTATCACAACCCCGAGATTCGACTGCCGATTGCGATGGGCAAGACGGTGGTGGGCGAAGTCTACTGCGCAGATCTTACCAAGATGCCGCACTTGTTGATTGCGGGCGCAACGGGTAAGGGCAAGTCGGTGGGGATCAACACGATTATTGCATCGTTGTTGTACAGGATGCATCCGCGTGACCTCAAGTTTGTGATCATCGATCCAAAGCGTGTGGAGATGACGTTGTACACGGCGTTGAAGAATCACTTCATGGCCCTGTCGCCCGACATTTCAGAAACCATCATCACGGAACCATCGAACGCAGTGCTCGTGCTGAAGAGCGTCGTAGAGGAAATGCAACAACGCTATAGCATCCTTGCAGCAGCGGGTCAGCGCAACATCGCCGACTTCAACCGCAAGGCCAAAGATGGATCGCTCAAGCCAAAGAGTGGCTTTGCATTCTCACCGATGCCGTACATCGTGGTGATTATCGACGAATTGGCAGACTTGATGATGACGGCGTCGAAAGAAGTGGAAGAGCCAATCGTTCGACTTGCGCAGCTCGCACGTGCCGTTGGAATTCATTGTGTGGTAGCAACGCAGCGACCGAGTGTAGACGTAGTGACGGGTCTCATCAAGGCGAACTTCCCCGCTCGTATCGCCTATCAAACGGCATCACGAATAGACTCGCGTACGATTCTTGATGCAAGTGGTGCTGAGCATTTGATTGGCAATGGCGATATGCTCTTTAATCCCGGTAACATGACGAAGCCCATTCGAATGCAGAATGCCTTTATCAGTACGGAGGAAGTGGAGGCCATCTGCGAATGGATCGGAAAGCAGAAGGGCTTCTCGTCGCCGTATATCCTGCCGAGTGTTGCTTCAAAGCGCGGACCCGGCGGTGGCAGCGATGACGACCGCGATGTGCTGTTCGCAGATGCGGCACGCATTTTCATTCAGTTGCAGCAAGCGTCCGTGTCTACGTTGCAGCGCCGACTCAAGGTTGGCTATGCGCGTGCAGCACGAATCGTCGATGAACTCGAAATGGCTGGTATTGTTGGACCACCGGATGGGTCCAAAGGCCGAATAGTGCTTCTCCAAAGTGAATCAGAACTAGAAGCCTACTTGTAAGCTTCGATGCCGTATTTTTGACGGTTATGACAGAAATCACCTCCATCATCGTCAAAGGTGCCCGAGAGCACAACCTCAAGAACATTTCGATCGAGATCCCGCGTGACCAACTCGTCGTCGTCACGGGCCTCAGTGGATCTGGAAAGTCGAGTCTTGCCTTTGATACCATTTATGCCGAAGGACAACGCCGCTACGTAGAGTGCATGAGCAGCTATGCGCGTCAGTTCTTGGGCGTGATGAAGAAGCCCGACGTGGACGTCATCGAGGGCCTCTCTCCCGCCATCTCAATCGAACAAAAGTCTATCGGCTCCAGTCCGCGTTCAACGGTGGGTACCGTCACAGAGATCTACGATTATCTCCGTCTGCTCTATTCGAAGGTGGGCATTCAGTACTGCGTGGATTGTAAGATCCCGGTTCAACAGCAAACGGTAGAGCAGATTGTAGATGCCATTCTGGCCTTACCGTTGGGAAGCAAACTGCAAGTGTTGGCACCCATGGTGAAAGGTCGTAAGGGACACTATCGCGAACTCTTCGAACAATTCCGACGTCAAGGATTCCTGCGAGTACGTGTTGATGGTGAGCTCCGAGAGATTACCGAAGGCATGCAACTCGCACGCTACAAAGTGCACAACATCGATTTGGTGGTTGACCGGTGTAGCGTCGACACCGAGGCGCGACGCCGCGTGACCGAGAGCGTAGAGGCCGCACTGCACATGGGCGAGGCGGGCGTGAACGTTTTACACGAGCACGCACCCGATGAGTGGCGAGATCTCTACTTCAGTACGAGCTATTCATGTCCGTCGTGCGGCCGTTCGTATGAAACACCGGCGCCGAACATGTTCTCGTTTAACTCCCCCTTTGGTGCATGCAGTACGTGCGAAGGGTTGGGAGTGTCGTGGGATTTTGATCTGAACCTTGTGATACCCGAAGGCTCAAAAAGCATCAGTGCGGGCGGGATTGCGCCGTTGGGTCGGAAGCGTGACACGTGGCTCTGGAGACAAGTAGAGTCGTTCTGCGAAGCGCGCAAAATCCCACTCGACGTTCCCGTCAACTCGTTAACCTCGGAACAGAAAGACGCCGTCCTCTACGGAACCGAAGCTAGTTCCGTAAGTGTGCAGTATGGGACGAATAAAAACGCGTCATACAGTCACAAGTACATCGGTGTCTTGCCAAGCCTGCGTCATCAACATGATCAGTCGGCAACGCCGTCCGTCAAAAAGTCTATCGAGAAATACTTCTCAAGCATTCCCTGCAGATCATGTCACGGCGCTCGTCTCAAGGAAGAACATTTGTTCGTGCTGATTGCCGACACGAACATCCATGGTACCACTACCATGGATATCATCGATGCAGAAGAGTTCTTCGCAACACTTCTCGACAAGCTTTCAGCGCGGCAGCGCATTATTGCAGCGCTCATTCTCAAAGAGATTACAACGCGACTCCGATTCCTTCGCGATGTGGGACTCACCTATCTGACGCTCGACCGTAGCGCCCGCTCGCTATCGGGCGGCGAGTCGCAACGTATACGTCTGGCCTCACAGATCGGATCGCAACTCGTTGGCGTTACTTATGTGCTGGATGAACCAAGCATTGGACTGCACCAACACGACAACCGAAAACTCATCGACTCGCTCAAGGCATTGCGCGATCTCGGAAACTCAATCATCGTTGTAGAACACGACCGTGAAATGATTGAAGAGGCAGACCATGTAATCGACATTGGTCCTGGTGCTGGAGTGCACGGCGGAGAGGTCATTGCCACCTTCCATCCTTCCAACATTCGGTCGATGGGGGCAGAGATCACCGATCGGTCGCTCACGTTGCAATACTTGATCGGTACGAGGCATTTCGACATTCCAGAAGTTCGAAGAGTTGGCAGCGGTAAAACACTGCAACTCATTGGTGCGCGTGGAAACAATCTTCAAAATGTTTCGCTTACTATTCCACTCGGAACATTTGTTTGTGTAACGGGCATGAGTGGCTCCGGGAAGAGCACGCTTGTGAACGATACGTTGTATCCGATTCTCGCTCGCCACTTCTACGATGCAGAAACGTTGCCCTTACCGTACGACAGCATCGAAGGACTTCCGAACATCGACAAAGTGATCGAGATTGATCAAACGCCTATCGGGCGTACACCACGAAGTAATCCGGCTACATACACGGGACTCTTCACGCAGATCCGCGACTTCTTCACCATGCTGCCGGAGGCAAAGATCCGTGGCTACAAGGCGGGTCGGTTCTCCTTCAATGTGAGTGGAGGGCGATGTGAGGAGTGCGAGGGGGCAGGGATCCGAAAGATCGAGATGAATTTCCTTCCGGATGTGTACGTGCCGTGTGATACCTGCAATGGAAAACGGTATAACGTAGAAACGCTCGCCGTTCGGTTTAAAGGAAAGTCCATTGCCGATGTTCTCGACATGACGGTAGAAGAGGCGCTCGAACTCTTTGTAGATATTCCAAAGATCAAGCACAAACTGCAGACGCTCATGGACGTGGGTCTCACGTACATCACGCTTGGTCAGCAAGCCCCCACGCTTTCAGGCGGAGAAGCACAACGAGTGAAGCTTGCCACGGAACTATCGAAGACGGGAACGGGCAAGACGTTGTATCTGTTAGACGAGCCAACAACCGGATTGCATTTTGAGGACATTGCTGTTCTGCTCCGGCTTCTCTCTAAGCTCGTAGACAAGGGTAACACGGTTGTGGTGATCGAACACAACCTT
>JBBRES010000062.1:0-12079 GCA_038202665.1 Kapaibacterium sp. (SeqCode)
GTGCGTTTTTGAAGGCGGAAAAGTCTATCGTCGCTGAACTCAAAGGTGCGTCGTCGAGATATCCGGTGATGTCTCCGAACGGACAGAATCTCTACTACGTTATTACGGATCCAACAACGAGCGACGATGCCTGGGAAGTGCAAGCACTCACAGACTCAACGTGGTCGCAAGGCAAGCGCATAGGCGCACCTATCAACAACACGGCACCGAACAACGTGATCTCTGTTTCGCAAGACGGCAACGACTTGTTGCTGTGGGGACGCTATAAGGCAGATGGCAGTACGGATGGCGGGGGATTCTCTACGAGCAGACGCACAGCAACGGGGTGGAGCGTACCAACGGCCATCGTTTCTCCGCCGTATAAGAACAAAGCGGGGAGTCGTGAAGAATGTTTGACGGCCGATAGATCCGTCATGATTCTCTCGCGAGATCTCGAAGGAAACACCAACGGAATGAAGGATCTGTACGTGAGTTTCCGTCAGGCCGACGGATCGTACGGTCCACTCCAAAACCTCGGCACGAACGTGAATTCTCCCTTGGGCGAGGCATCTCCGTTTCTTGCCGCCGATGGAAAGACGTTGTACTACTCGTCGTCCGATGTGACGTATGGGAATGATGATATCTATGTATCGAAGCGTCTTGACGATACATGGTTGCACTGGTCACCGCGCGTGAACATGGGTCCGTATGTGAACACGCCCATGTGGGACTCGTACTTCTGTATTCATCCGTCGGGCAAGTACGCATACATGAATTCGAGCGATGGTGTGAACGACGGCATTGTGCGCATCTCACTGCCACGCGATGAGAAGTCGCTCGCGCTGTTGCCAGATCCGGTGGTGATCGTGAAAGGTCGCGTGATGCATGCACGTTCAAAGGCACCGCTTGCCGTAGATATTCGTTACGAAGACCTTACAACGAACACGGCGATTGGATCGGCCGTGAGTGAGCCAAATCTTGGTGCGTATTCGATGGTGCTCACGGCGGGACGTTCCTACGGATTCTATGCTGAAAAGCAAGGCTTCTTTCCCGTGAGCGATAACATCGATCTGCCATCGATTAAGGCCTATCAAGTGATTGAGCGCGATCTGTATTTGGAGCCCATCGATGTTGGATCCGTGATTCGTTTGAACAATCTGTTTTTCGATACAGATAAATCTGCGCTCCGGCAGCAGAGCGAGACGGAACTACGTCGCCTCATTGCCATGCTCACCTCTGTTCCCACGATGCGCATTGTGATCGAAGGACATACCGACGACCGAGGTACCGATGAGCACAACAAAGCCCTGTCGAAATCACGCGCTCAAGCAGTGATGGCCTACTTGCTAGAACATGGTATCACGAAGGATCGATGCACGGCGGAAGGGTACGGAAAGTCACGTCCGCTTTCCACAAGCACTGCGGCAACAGACCGACAGAAGAACCGTCGCGTCGATTTTCGAATCGTCTCGATGTAACCACATGTTCATCGTGAGCGGCGGCTGTTGAATGAAGGCTCCTTTACGCGCTATCAGTTTCTTAGCGCACGACAACGAACTGTTGTGTCTTCACACATTGTTGCCCGTTCGTTTGCTGCGTCATCACACGGACGTTGTAGATGCCTGTTGTCCACGTGGCAGTGTCGATCGTCAGCGCATCAACTACGTTGCATTTGCTTCTGTGCATTTCACCACCGCGCTCATCTGTGATAACGACGGAAGCTGTGGTTGGTGCGAGTTTCGATGGCGTTTCATTTGCACGAATATTCACAACGATGCGGACATGATTGGTGGCAGGGTTCGGATAGACGACCACGTCTTGACCCATGATTGTGGCCGACTTCTTCATTGAGCGCAGATCAAGGATCTTGCTTGATTCCGCGGTACGTGTCAAACGTTGTTTGGAAAATGCCTCAGCATCATCCGGCTGTATCAGTTGGATGTCTTCGACCTGAAACACATCACCGCGCTGTGCAAGCAGAACAAAGCGGTAGCGTTCGTTCTCACTGCCAAGAAGCGTGTACCGTGAGATGCTCTGAGGTTGTGAGGCACCGTTCTGCGCATTGGGGACCACCACGCCAACTTGCGTTGTTTGCGATGGTTCTACTTCAAGCAGTTCACCCGTCGATTCGCGCTCAACGTAGAGCGATGCTGTTTGTTCTGTGCCTTGCGTCATCGACAACATACTCACGTCGGACACGGCCGGCACTTCCATCCAACTGCTAACGAGCTTTCTCTGATCCGCTCGTTCGTTTGGACCCTGGTCCTCGCCGGTCATTGGGATCATCTCGCCGGACTCGATACGCATGATCGGGCCAAGCAGAGCGGTGTTGTTGCCACCGCGAAATCCTCCGTATCGAATTGCCATCGGCTGCGTGGCGTCTGCCTCCTCCTTGTAGAAGTATTGAGACGACTGCATGATGTTTGGTGACCAGTCGAAATTCGAGCGTGTTGCACCAACGGCCTCGAATATTCTGCGGTTGCGCATCCACTCCTTGGCTTGCGTGTAAGAGTGTCGTGCAGCAAGGTGCGGATAGCGTCCGTTCTCATGCAGACTCTTCATCCATCCTGCACTCACGAGATCGGCACGGTCATGATCCACGTTCTGCCCGTAGTAGTTCCATCCGTACTGCATGTGCCACAGATTCGGAGTCGCGGATGACGTAGAGGATTCCGACCAAAAGTTGAGTATGACAGAGCTGTCTGCGTACCACGGTGCAGGGTTCATGGGATTCGAACTGGGGTCACCCCACTGCGTACCCTGGGCAACATCGGGTCCCATGAGGTGGTTCGACTGATCAAAGATGTAGTGTGGTGCCATCGTCCAGATCTTGTCTGCTGTACCGTTCATTACATACCACTCGTGTATATCCACTGGCCTGCGTGTTATCCGCCACTTTCCCGCAGTTGGGTAGTACCTCTGCGTTTGCCAGTAGATCCGGTCTGCTTTGTTGTTCACCGGTCGCAGGTCGTACAACGAGTCCGTCGATACAGCTTCCCAATCCGAGAGGTGTCTATACACAACTGGGTATGCATGCTTGGCACGGACGGTATCTTCACCGAAGACTGCGCTCGTGTCTGTAAGCAAGGCAATGCGGTTGTTTGGATCTGCTATTCCGTCTACGAAAGGAATAGTCGTAACGTTCTGCCGATTGCCTGCCCCGCCGGCGTTGAGATCAAATCGTGGGGCATGAGGATAGGTGGCTGCGTGGAAGAGCCTCGTATAGAAAATGTACTTCCCAAGGCCCGGAGATATGGTATCGCCTTCTTGCCACACTAGGGCTGCATCTTCTTCTCCGAGGTACAGCCGCGAATACGTATTCAACGATGGGTGCGTTGCTGCGGTTGTCGTCCGGCCTCGCACAGTGCCTTTTTGCGTAGCGACAAACCAAGTCTGGTCCGGCAGCTTGAATCCGAATTCGATACCGCTATTGGAGTTTGGCCAGCAATAGAAATTGCCGGTCGCGCTCGCATTGATCATCGGCGTACCCCAGTTCTCCAGCCGTGTTGTGGACGGCGTAAGCGTACTGGCGATCACATTGGGCGGGAAGCCTGTGTGGTATGCCGCCTGGACTGTTCGTGACGAATCAGCAGGCATCACGGCCTCGCTGATGAACATCTGCCAGGGGGCTGTCGAATTCTCGCGGTACTCGCAGCCGTAGACAATGTAAACTCTGCTCTGCATCGTCTTTGGCGATCCCGCTACCGAGTCTGTTCTGACAACAAGCGACGGGTAGGCACAAGAGAGCTGTCCACGGTCTGTAGGAGTCTCCGTAGTCACAAGATCACGCAGAGCATCGCTGATAAGTATCTCATCTTCCCACTGCAATACGCTTGCATCGAAGGCGCTTTGCGCGCCGGTGATCGTATCCTTGGACATGTGCACCGGAGCGCTCCGGCGGTAGTAGACAGACACGGGGCCGGTCTCGGTTGTTGTGCCGGGAGTTGTTCGCCGGTGATAGACCATGTGATAGCGGACCGTGTCAGCGTAGGTCGTACGCAGATACTTGCGGCCACCGTTGGGATCTGTGATCGTATCGATGCGGACGGCCTTTGGCTAGGCAACGATCTTGCGCTGGTTAGAATGATCAAGAAATCCTCGTGCCTCGGTAGCACCCGAAGCGCGGACAGCTTCCACGCGGAAGAACTTTCCCTCTCCCGGTTGGAAGGCGATCTCTAGTGCCACGTCGCTACCAACTGTCGTATCGATCATCGGCCCCGAGTATACAGAAGTGTCCCATGATACTTCCTTGACACGAAGGTTGTAGGCTGCGTCCGTCTTTCGGGTGTAGTTGAACGGAATACGGATGAGCCTGCTTCCGAGCTGTGACAGGCGGTTCCACGTGCCCTTGCGAACTGAATCGCGCCATTCCTCGCCGGTGAAGAATAAGATCGAATCTCTCGGATAGGAAGTTGTAACAGGATACACGGAACGGACACGAGGGTTCGTTCTTCGGTTGAGTACACCAACGTAGAAGATCGAGTCAACGCCGAGGCCATCTTTGCTGTGAAGCGTGATATCATAGAACATCGAGTCATTGTCTTCCTTTGCCGGATAGCCCTGCGCGTCTACGCGGTTGATGGGGCGAACGAACTGGTGCGCCGTGTCCAACGACATGTATCCGGCCATCAGTGTACTGTCGCCGGCAACCCAACTTCGAAAACCAACAGCCTTCCACGCCATCATGTGAAGGTGGATCAGCGAATCCTCGACGCTTTGGATCTGCGTCATGATGCGAGCTGCTTCCATGCGTGTGGACTTCAGTCCGAGATACAGTCTGTTCGTTGCGACTCCTTGTGACGAAGTAAAGAACGCCGGGTCATGGGTGAGAGTCGCATTTAGCAAGAGGTTTGATAGGCCGAGGCTATCATCGGCTGTTGTTGTTGGGATGAAATCGTACCCCAGTTCGTTTGACGCATTTGTGTATGTGCTTTGTGGTGTCGCCATTGCACCGGCAGCGTTGAACTGATTGGCTTCCATGCTATATGTCAATCCAAGCTGAAAGTCCCGATTCTCTGTGTACGTTTGGAGTACCCTCCTACGCAGCTCGGAAGGCCCGTAGAAAACTACTAGGCCCTTGGTCCCTAGTACGACCTGATTCCACATTTGCATTCTGACTTCTTCAGAAGTCTTTGGCCTTGCATCACCTCCCCACATGAACCGAGATGAGGCTGCAAGCTTCTTTACCTTTACGTCGGTCCAAATGTTCGAATACCACATGGTTGAATCGAAGAGGTAGCTACCGTGAAATCTCTGGTGCGTGAGTGTGGTTTCTAAGGCCGCTAGTGGACTATTGTTTCCGTTTAGGGACAATCCGTCTAGTTTACCGACAACAGAGTCAAGCACAGCCGTGCGCAGTGGAAGGTCGCAACTGAAGCGTGGGGGTACGTCGGACGTACTTGAGTCTGAGGCCCAAACGTCATAGTCTGCACGGAACCAACCTACGGAGGTAGTATACGGCGCTACATTCCACACCTTTGTACCGCCACCCAACAGTACTTCGTATCCACTAGCATAACCGTGCCAAGGGTAGTCGTTCGGGGCTGCTACAGCGTTTGTGTTACCATGCCATATTGCTGGTGTATATGTATTCACGCCAAACTTGGCGGTATTGCCTTGCCAAAGGCGATCGATTTCAGTATGGTGTTTGAAGCGCTTCGGCCATTCGATTCCGACTTCTGTAATGACGCGGTGACTTTCGCTCAAGTTGTAGTGCCGGAGGCCCTCCCAGAATTGAAGCTCTGCTTCGTCACGACCATAGATTCGGTGGATCTTATAATGCCGTGACGTGAGAGAGTCGAACTTGCGCAGGCTGTAGAGCGCCGTGTCGTGCGCCACACGCATGGCCTCCTGATACCAACCACAAAGCCATTGGTGTGCCTGAGGAGTACGTATTCCGATGAAGTCGATCGCCACGTCAATCGTAGGATTGTACTCCACTTCGATGTCCATGGAAGTGATGCTCGTGAGGTCGGCAGATTCTACGTGAGTGCCCTTTCCAGTTTTTACCCGGGGATTGTGATCGATATCGTCATCACAGAGAAAACTCGCAACAAGGTTGATATCGCGAGTTCCCGCTGTAGCACTAGGAATCATGCGCCTCGTGATTCTGAATTCACGGTCGTCACTGGTTGGCGCAGCCGGACCTAACGTCAATCCGTAAGTTGCATCGACGGTGTTCAATTGTCTCGTTGTTGACGTCCCGTCAGCCACTATTGAAAATCTGATGTTGTTTGCCGGGGTTCCATTGTGCCCAAGTTTGTACGGAAGGCGAAGCGTCAAGACCGTTTCATTTTGATTGCCGCTGTTATCGTCGGGAGTACCATCAGCTCTTCTAAGATTGACAACTAGAAGCATCCTGCGAGTGTTCTCAAGGTCGTTTGAGCCCGCACCACTCGTACCGTTCCACCAGCTATGCAGTTGATCTTGTGGCCAAACATTACTGAGCACCGTTTCGGGGGCGCTATGATTTGCCGCTTGGATCAATCTGCGATGACCGGCATTACCATCCGCCGAAGACCTCGTACGAAAACCAAACGCGGCCCCGGGAGATGCTGCTGCTTCAGGAGTGAATGCATCAGTGGTGTCATGCGCGTCCATCTCCGGTTCATAGCGGAAACCGATCGCGACATCAGGACTGTTGAACCCGTCGCTAAAGAGCTTGAAATTAGTTATTGGGTTGACCGGATTAACGTTTGGCAACATGATATTGAACGGGAAGCGAAACTGCGGGATCATGTACAACGTCGGTCCCGGTGCACTGGAAACGTCAGGAGACGCGTTCAAGAGATCGTGCCCTTCGGTAGTGAGTGCCGTACTGTCTGCAGTGACCAACATTTGGTCGAATGCGTAGTGCTCCATATTTGTCTGCATCGCATTCGACGTATGACGCACCGGCATTCCCCAGTTCCACCCGCGAATGAAATGTGTTGGTGTTGCTGCAAACAGTGTGTCTTCGTGCTTGTGCGGTGTGATCGCCGCAGGCCATTGGTCTTGTGCCGTCAAACTTGTTGCCATGCCAATGATGACGAGCAACATCCGGAGCCCGCGAAAACATTGAACACTTATGTTCTTGTACATGGTTGTTCTCACGCTAGTTGTTATCGAATAATGACGGGAAGGGATTGCTTGTTTGCACCTGCGGTTACGGTGCACATGTAGTACCCCGGCTGTGCTTGCAGCACATCCGAGTAGGTACCGGATTGCAGTAGTCCCAATGAGCGCTCCGAAACGACGCGGCCATCCGTTGCAGATAGCCGAACGTTCACAACGGCGGGGCCTGCGAGCACGATTTGCAGCGTCGTCTGACTACTCGACGGGTTTGGTGAAATGCGGCACTGAAATGCTTGCGGTGCGTCATCACCATTGACAGAGGTCGAGAGGTTCAATCGCACGCGCTGTGTAGCCGTATCAACTTTGCCGACAAGTACATCCGATGTACCGTCATCAAGAAATCGGATGTCGTATGACGGCCAGGCTTTCATACTTGCAAAGAGGTGATTGTTCTTAGTGGTGTAGAAGTCAATTCTGCGGTCACCGTGAATGCCAATCACTGAGCCGTCGCGAGACAAACCGACGCCCTGTGCTTCCTTTGCAACATCATAGTATTGTGCGATGAGCGTACCCGTTCGCAGGTCATAGGCTACTGCTTTGTTAATCCCGAGTGCGGCAATGAAACTTCCATGAGTAGTCTTTGAAGCTGTTTGCAGGTACACCGAGTCCGGCTCATCGACCTGGTAGAGCTGCCTGCCTGTAGCCAACTCCCATGCACAGATTCGGCCTGACCTAGGGAAGTTTAGGTCACGACTTCCGGCGCTGTACACAGTGCGTTCGTCGTCTGAGAGGCCGATCCAAGCGACATCTCCTGTGTGACCGTAGCTATCATTGGCAAGGCTGAAATAGATTGTATCAAGCTGCCTTGTTTTGTAATCGTATTTGAATAGACTTCGAGTTGCACCGAGAATCATTTTGTCAGTATCTCGCATTGGAGCAACATAATAGATTGGTGACCCTGTTGCAGGAGGATGCCCTACATCCTCGATGAGCCTGCCTGTGCGGGAGTCCAGAACATAGAAAGAGAATGACGTCACGACCATGAACGATGTGTCGTTCAGGAAGTGCATGCTTTTGATGCGGTCAAGTCCTTGATGGTAGTCGACATTAATGTTATAGCTCGCAGCAACTGAGCCCGTTTCAACATCAACGACGATAACACGCCCAATGGACTCGTAGACATCGCTATACAGCACACGACGCTCATCTATTGACATAGCTGACATTTTGGTCGCAATGCCAACACGCGTGCCCCACACAACGGACGGCGTATCTACGGGTACTGCCCTCGCGTCGTTTACACAATAGCCAAAGCCTGAGAATGCCAGCAGAATCAAGGCAACTGGCATGTTCAACTGTGATCTTTTCATTTCGAAGTTCCTAGTATGTTGAAGAAAGGCAGATAACAAATTGCGTCGGGTCTTGTGATCCCGCTTCGAAAAGAGTGATCCCGCTTCGAAAAGAGTGATCCCGCTTCAAAAAGAGGTACAACGAGTTAAGAGACATCGGCGACATTATCGACTCTGCTTTTACGAAACCATGCCGCCTCATACTCGACTGGTGACATGCCTCGAATCGATGTATGTCTTCTGCGAAGATTGTAGAATAGGTGTAGCCACCTGTAGATCACGGCCCTGGCGTGGCCAAGATCACGAAACGGGAAGTGGTGCATGATCTCTGTCTTCATAGTCGCCCAGAAGGACTCCATTGGAGCATTGTCATAGCAGTCACCTGTCGTTCCCATGCTGCTCTCGAGTCCGTGCTTGAGAAGCAGATTCTTGAAAACCTTTGCGTTGTATTGACCTCCTTGATCAGAATGAAAGATGATAGGTCTCGGTGCCTTCTTGCCCAAGATGTTCCTTGTTTGCAGCGCCGAGTAGAAGACACTGATAAGGGTACCTGTATGCAGCGACTCTGACACATACAGTCCCAGGATACGGTGTGACGCTTGGTCCTTGATGGCGACGGCGTAGAGCTTCGGTCCCAACGATGGCAGCTCGGAGAAATCACTCAGCCATAGACTGTCCGGCTCCTCACGATGAAACTTCCGATTCACTAGATCCGGGGACGGTTGATATGTTTCTGAGGAATTCGTTGTGCCTAACACCTTGAACGAGTTCTTGCATTGTACCTTCAATCCCATGTGGCGCATGAAGCGGCGAACACGTTCTTTCCCAATGCTGCGCCCTTTCTTTCTAATCTCATTTGCAATCCATTCTGCGCCATAGGTGTGTCCCGTCTCCTCATGAACTGCCTTGATGAGCGGCATGATCTCTGCGTCTTCCTGCTTGCGCTTGCCGACGTGGCCGCGGCGCCACGCATAAAAGGCATTGCGAGAAACCTCCAGAACTCTACACTGAAGCTTTTCCGGCCACTGCGAGCTGTGCTGCTCGATGAACTCGTATCTCATCTCGGCCGTTGAGAGAAGATACCGATCGCGTTTTTTAGGATGTCCCTCTCTTGTGTGACCAACTTCAATTCACGACGCAATGCAATGACCTCGTCCGTTGTATTGCCTGGGCCAGGGAACGCGTTTGCACCATGTTTCGTTGCTTCGTTGATCCACGTGTACAATACCTTTGGGTCAACACCTAGTTGACGTGCAATCTCCGCCTTCGTTCGGTCCGGATTCTCCGCAACCAATCGCACTGCCTCGCGTTTGAAATCTGGCTCGATCGTCCTTCGTTGACGTTTCGCTCCCATTGTCTGTACTCCTTCAGTTTGTGGGTGAAATTACCCTTAACTTTCTGTACCTCAATTCAAAGCGGGTTCATTCCAAAAAGTGCGCGCTTCTATGTCACGCAAGAAATGAGATTCGAGATTGAGGTTACAGCGCTTGCCGTGCGGGACCTCGCAGAACTCGCGTAGGTCGGCTGATTCGCAGTCGTATCTTTGCGACATGACAATTGGCCCATACACAGTCGACATTCTTGAGTCCGGACATTTTGGACTCGACGGCGGCGCCATGTTTGGCGTTGTTCCGAAAACTCTGTGGGAGCGCGCCTATGCGCCCGCAGATGCATTGAACCGGATTCCAATGATGGCGCGTTGCCTGTTGCTTCGATCTGCCGAACGCACGGTTCTTGTAGACACAGGCAACTCGCCACTTATGCCGGAGAAACTGCAGAAGATCTATGGAATGGATTTTTCGCGCGTCACGCTGCAAGCATCCATGGCCAACCTTGGTGTAAAGGCCGAGCACGTGACCGACGTGGTGCTCACGCACTTGCACTTCGACCATACGGGCGGTAGTGTACAGCGTGTGGGAGATGCCTACATCCCGGCATTTCCAAAGGCACGCTACTATGTACAATCAGAGCACTGGGCGTGGGCCATGCAGCCAACAGAGAAAGACAAGGCCTCGTTTATGACGGAGTTCTTTTTGCCGTTGCATGAACATGGTGTGTTGGAACTTCTCGACGGACCCGGCGAAGTGCTCCCACATATTCACGTAGAGTTGCACTACGGTCACACGTCTGCGATGCAGAGCGTTCGCATTACGGACGGCTCGCAGACGGTGTTCTTTCCGGCCGATGTGATGCCAACGGGTGCACATGTATCCGTGCCGTATGTGATGGGATACGACAACTTTCCCCTTACCTCCATTCAAGAGAAGAAGCTTCTGCTTCCGCGTATCGTAGACGAAGAATGGATTGTGGTGTTCGAGCACGATGCACTCCGGCAGGCAGCGCGTGTTGTGATGGGAGCAAAGGGACCGCAGTTGGGTGAAGAGATAACAATCACACCCTTTGGTGCGCCGGAGCGAGCATTGTGACGATGCCAATGGGGGAGCGACGCGAGCGCACGATAGACGGACACGTTTACATACGCATCTGCAAAAGTACCGACGTGCGAGAAGGGAAGGGCTTTGTGGTAGACTATGATCTCGACCACGAGATTGCGCTCTTCAGAATCAACGGCGAACTACGTGCCGTAAGTAATAGCTGTCCGCACAAACGCGCATCGATGATCGCTCAAGGTCACGTAGAGAACGACACCGTGCGATGCCCGATGCATGGGTGGACGTTTCGGTTACGCGATGGATGCTTTGTTGGGATATTCGGTAGGCACACACCCGCCGTCTCCGGCAGGCAGCGCTTAGATGTGTACACGGTTGTCGAAGTAGACGATGCTATTTGGCTTCTCGAGCCTGAAGAACGCGTCGTATCGTGGATGGTGTAAGGAACGTGGCAATCGTTCCGCGCAACCGCGCCATGTTCTCGAGTTCGATAACCACAAACGCTCCGGGCTTAAAGAGCAAGGAGGCCGTAGACGCCGTGACGATCTCTACCATCTCTGCTACTTGCGGCATGTGCGAGACGACTACGGTTGGCTCGTCTAGATAGCCACGCAGACGGTCGATCATCGGATCGATCGCATTATCTGAATTGAACGTACTGTCTACGATCACCTCTGATGTAGCGCGCTTCCATGTGCGCATCATGATATCTGCGGTTTCATGTGCACGAACATATTCTGAACTCACCACGCGCAACGATGTCCCAAACATTCGCGCAAGTGCATGTGCGCAGGCCACCGTGTTCTCTGTTCCAATCGGGAGAAGAGGACGGTCTCGATCTTTCCCTGTTGGCGAAGATTGATCTGCCTTCCCATGTCGCATGATGATAAGCGTTGCAGAAGAACTCATTTCACAACACGCACAACGATAAAGGCGCCTTTGCCCACTACACTGTCCGCCGGTGGATACGTGCCCAACACCGTGTTGGCATCGAAGGCGCCACTGCTTTCGTATCGCACTTCGCCAACACGTAGTCCAAGGCCAACGATGCGCGCCTGCGCTTCTTCGAAGGTGAATCCCACCACGTCGGGAACGCGCAGTCCGCCCGGACCTTGACTGATCACCACATCGGAATTCGAGCCGTAGGGCACTTCTTTTCCGGCTTGCACAGACTGAAAGAGAATACGATTTGCAGGAATAGTGTCGTTGTTTTCATAGGCTACTTCACCCACATTCATTCCGGAACGCATGAGCATCAACCGTGCATCGCGTAAAGACATGTTCGTGATCGATGGCATGCGAACCGTC
>JBBRES010000063.1:0-12056 GCA_038202665.1 Kapaibacterium sp. (SeqCode)
CCGGTACGACGAGGCCATCGCCCTACTGGCGCAAGCGCTCAAGCGTGCAGAGAAGTTGAAGGATCGATCTGTTGTTGCTCGCACACATCAAAACATTGGACTTTGTTTACGAGCACTAGGGAGAGTGGAAGAAGCACTGCAGTCGTACCGATTGAGTGAGCAACTCTTGCGAGAGTTACGCGACGACGATGTGCTGAAACTCGTCCTCACGAATATCGGAACGGTGTACAGTTTGCTTCGCCAGCCGTCGGCAGCACTGCAAGCCCATTCTGAATGTTTGGCTATTGCCCAGCGGACAGCAGATCAATACACACGTGCACAAGCGATGGTGAACATTGCCAATGTGTATATCGATCTCGAAGACAATGAGCGGGGCATGGAATGGTCGAAGCGTGCTCTCGAGATCCAGCGAGAAATTGGGCAAATCGAAGGGGTGATTATCAATCTGATGAACATCGGGCGGATTCATCACGCCGCGCACGATCACAATGCAGCGCTGGCCTACTACACTGAATGCATGTCGGTGGCAACAGATGCTCGAGACAACGAGGGCATTGCACGGTCGCTCTTCTACTTAAGCCAATTGTATCTGGACCGACGTCAGTTCGCCCAAGCGAGAGACTTTGCAGAGCAGGCCCTCGCTCGATTTGTAGACATGAGCAACGTCGACCGAGAGGCCCGCACGCTCATGACGCTTGGACTCATCGACGTGGAAATGAAGCAGTTCAAGCCAGCGTCGGAACTCTACGGCCGCGCCCTAGACTGCGCCTTACGCACGTCGAACTCCTCGCTACATATAGACATCCTTCGATGCCAAGCCAACCTTGCCATTGCTGCCAAGAGTCCGGCTTCTGCCATTAAACTCCTTCGAACAATCTTAGATGTAGCTGCGGCGCACGACAATCTCTTGCATCAAGCCGAAGCGCATAAACTTCTCGCAGAGCTCATGGCTGCGTCGAACAAGAACAAGGAAGCGTATCAACACCTTCAGGCATCCTTTGATTTGCAACGCAAGTCAGACGCTTTGATCCATGCAAAACATAGTCAAGCATTGCAGTGGAGATTGGAGATGGAGAAAGCAGAGCGCGAACGAGCTGTGGTGCAGCTTCAGAATCAACACCTCACGTTTCAACTAGAAAGCAAGCAGCGAGAACTCAATGGTAGCGCAATATCTCTGGCACAAAAGAACGAGCTGCTTTCGTCCATTTTGTCAGAACTCAATGCTATTGCCAAGATCGAACTCAAGGGAAGGTCTGCTGCAATGCGAGTGTTGTCGCGGCAGATTGATCAACATTTACGTAGTGGGGAAGATTGGAAGAATCTCTCTGATCAACTAAAGGATGTGCACGACGATTTTCTCAGGGCTGTTACGACGCAATGTCCGAGTCTGACACCAGCCGAACTCAAAGTCGTCAGTCTGCTCAAACTCAATCTCGCAACAAAAGAGATGTCAGACATTCTTACAATGTCTGTAAAAAGCATTGAGATCTACCGTCACCGCATTCGTAAGAAGCTTGGTGTTCCTTCATCAATTGCCCTTCCCGCCTACTTTCAGAAGGTGACGTTGTAATCGTCTTGTAGAGGTTTTGCTAAGGTGCATGCCAGGTCGATACGCGATAGGTTGCTTCCGGTTCGAACAACAAACATCTGTTCTCTGGAGGAAGTATGATACCGCGACTTACGATTTGGATTGCACTGCTGCTTGTGTGCGCCGCCAATGCGACGGCAAGTGGAGTGCTCTTTGTACGGCCGATGCGCAGTACCACAACCTATCAGTCCATGCTCATCAAGAGCTATGATGCCTCGGTAGATATTCAAGATCACATTGCCACAACACATGTAGACCAATCGTTTACGAATACGTTGAACCTACAAGTGGAATCAACGCTGCTCTTTCCACTTCCAGATGGTGCCGTCATCACGGAAATGATCTATTGGTTCAATGGAAAACGATATGTGGCGAACATTCGGGAGAAGAAGGAAGCACAAGCCGCATACGACGCAAACCTGCGCAAGTACATGGACCCTGCGCTATTGCAAGAAACCGGCGATAATGTTTTCAAACTGAACATTGCTCCAATTGAGCCACTCTCCGATGTTCGGGTAGAGATTACCTACACGGAAATCCTTCCGTATTCCTCGGGCACACTCACCTACACGCATCTGCTTCGAACAACGGGCGCTTCTCCGCAGCCGCTTCAACGAGTCTCTGTGCGTGTAGTGGCAAACACCCAGGCAGCATGGACAACATGCGTCACACCTGGGTATGAGAATGCTGCAGCAAATCAGATTGTCATGGAGAACGAGCATCGATGTCGGGTGTCCTTCGGTGACGAGAGGTACACTCCGACGAAGGACTATCGAGTCGTGCTTTCGCAACGTCATGACGCGCTCGACATGGGCGTGCTCACGTACCAGCCCGTACCCGCCGACTCGTTTGGAACAGACGGATTCTTTGCGGCATGGGCCTTGCCGCCCGACACAGAAACAGCCATGCTCACACGCAACATTGTGTTCGTTGCAGACGTGTCTTCGTCGATGGAAGGCATTCGCATGCAACAACTGAAAGTGGCACTGCAAACGTTTCTATTGAACCTGCGTCCGGGCGACAACTTCAACATCGTCACCTTTAGTACAAATGTTCAGCGTTTTTCTCCAGACGTGATTCCCGTGAATGAAGAGAATATCGCAGCGGCATCGAAGTTTGTGCGCGAACAAACAGCACTTGGACTCACGAACATCTCGTCGGCCATGGATGCGGCACTACACATGTCGTATTCAGACTCCACGGCCAATATCATTGTCTTTCTGACCGACGGACTTGCCTCGTGGGGCGTTCTGGATGAAAATGCTATCATCGACACCGTAGTGAGAAACAATAGCAATGCCGCTGTGCGCATCTACCCAATTGGTGTTGGGCCAGAGCCAAGCAAGTCGTTCTTGAACAAGCTTGCTACGAGGAATGGGGGATTCACAACGTACATCACGCAAGACGACAGCATTGCTGTACTTGTCGAAGGCCACTTGCGCCGAATCTCAATGCCGTTTATGACATCGCTCAAGCTCGACTATGGTGCACTCCAGGCCTCAGACATACTACCAACGGCGTTGCCCGACCTCACAGTTGGCAGTAGGGTGATGCAATTCGGACGGTATATGTCTGGTGGACTGCAGCCAGTTACACTCACTGGTAGAATCCGTCAGCTGGACTTCTCACTTTCGAAGAATGTGTTCTTTGGCGACACTTCACTGAACAATCGTGCAGTGGCGCGCCTTTGGGCTCGATTCAAGATTAACGCATTGCTGGACGTTATCGCAACTGTTGGTGAACGCAAAGAACTCGTCGATGCAATCATCGACCTTAGCAAGCGCTTTGGAATTCTGACGAAATACACGGCCTTGTACGCAGACCCGAACGATCCTAAGAATCCAACTGATGTTGCAGATAACTCCGCAGAGCCACGTCCGATAGAAGCTGCGAACATACAGGTGACACCGAATCCGGTGAGCGACTATGCAGCCATAGACCTACGATTGCCGCTGCGCACGTCGGCAACAGCTCTCAAAGTATCACTCGTCGACGCACTAGGTCGCGTACTCTTCGTACTACATGATGCACCAAGCTATGGCGGAGACGTCACCATTGCTTGGTCGCTCTCAGACGCGAACCTTTCCTCCCTACCCAACGGCATGTACTACGTGTTGGTGCAGCTTGGCGAGCAAGTTGTGAGTGTACCCTGCACGATCGTTCGCTAGGCGCAGTGAGCATGAACGACAACGAGGTTTAGAAGTATTCAACCCCAGGAGTGCTCAGTGCGGCACTCCTGGATTCGGCACTGCCTTGTGGGACCCAACTGAGTGTATTGGGCTGGTAGGGGGGCGGACGTATCTGCGATACCGTCGGCCTCGAGTTTACGTACCGTTCTACACTGAGGCAGTATGTCGTATTTTTGCCGGCTATGGGAATTGCATGCGGAATCGTTGGACTACCGAACGTCGGTAAGTCGACTCTCTTTAACGCGCTCACCTCCAACGAGGCCGAGGCCGCCAACTATCCATTCTGTACGATCGATCCGAATGTGGGCGTGGTGCCTGTGCCGGACCCACGTTTGGCAGACTTGGTGCGGATCTACGAAACAGACCGAGAAGTGCCTACGACGGTGGAATTCGTAGACATTGCCGGGCTGGTCAAAGGTGCGTCAAAAGGTGAAGGACTTGGCAATCAGTTCCTTGGAAATATCCGCGCCTGCGATGCTGTTGCGCATGTTGTTCGTTGCTTTGCAGACGACAATGTGGTGCACGTGCATGGTGGCGTGAATCCGTTGCACGACATCGACATTATCGATACCGAACTCATCCTCAAAGATGTTGAGTCGGTTGAAAAGCAAATGCAATCCGTGCACAAGCGGGTGCGCTCGCACGACAAGGACGCGGTGCAAGAGTACGAGTGGTACACGTCGCTGCGCGACTACCTCGATAGTGGAAAGCCAGCACGAACATTCCCGCACGACGAACAAAGTCTCGCATACTTCCGGATACTCCAACTCCTCACTGATAAGCCGGTGATGTACGTTGCCAACACAGACGAAGATGGAATGAAGAATGGCAACGAGCATATCGATGCTGTACGTAAGCGTGCGGCAGAAGAAGGCGCCGTCGTTGTGCCCATTTGTGCGAAGATCGAAGCAGAAATCGCCTTGCTGGATGCCGAAGACCGTGAGCTGTTTTTGTCGGATCTTGGAATGGAAGAGCCAGGACTTGATCGTGTGATTCGCGAAGCGTATCGCTTGCTCGGACTCATCACGTACTTCACGGCAGGCAAGAAAGAGTGTCGTGCATGGACCGTCCGCACCGGCGCCACCGCGCCCAACGCGGCAGGCGTGATCCACACAGACTTTGAGAAGGGTTTCATTCGTGCAGAAGTTATGTCGTATGCAGATTGGGAACGCCTAGGCACAGAGCAAGCTGTAAAGGATGCAGGACTCTACAGGGTGGAAGGGAAAGAGTACATCGTCAAGGATGGCGATATCATGTACTTCCGCTTCAACGTCTAAGGCACGAATTCCCATGCGCTACGGTATGTGCCGTGGCGCTCGACGTATTCCAAAAAGTCCCGATAGAACGGATGCGCTCCGATGGTTGCACCGTCACCTATCACCACGAGCTTCTTGCGCGCACGCGTCATTGCCACATTCATGCGTCGAATGTCTTGCAAGAATCCGATTTCGGAGTCATCGTTGGATCGCACCAGCGAGATAACGATCACATCGCATTCTGAGCCTTGGAATGAGTCGACGGTATTCACATCGAGATCCTTGAACCACGTTGCAGACTCAGGCGGCAGTCGGTCTTGCAATTCGCGCACCTGACCTCTGTACGGAGAGATCACGCCGACCGTGATGTCTGTAGCAGGTGACAGCTCTTCAAGGACCATCATAGCAACTTGTGCCTCGCCGATGTTACGAAGTGACTCCGAACTGTCGCCAGGTTCCTCGTTCCAACCTCTCCCGGCGGTATCGATCATCACGAGCGACTCAGCCAATGGCCTATCAGCAGGATGCGTGTGCTCCTCCACGCTTGGATGAGCAATCACCTCTCCTTTATAGAACACCTGGTTCGAATACCCCATAATCACGCGATTCATGCGGTATTGCTCATTGAGGAGTGTTACGGCCTCTGGCGCCGCCGCAATGGCCCGCTCTAGCAGTGTGGTGCTCAGACCGGCCCGCATGGCCTGTTGCGACATGATCGTTGGAGGCAATTGGTGCGGATCACCGGCGAGAACCACCATGTCGGACCTCGATATCGGGATCCACATGGCTGGATCGAGCGCCTGACCAGCCTCGTCGATCACCACAGCAGCGAACTGCATCGACCGTATCTCGTGATTTCTGGAGCCAACCAGCGTGCATGCAACCACGTCCGCAGACGACAAGACCCGCTCTGTGACTTCATCTTCCAGGCGCCGGGCGTCACCCATTACCTTCTTGGCTTCCTGAAGCAAAAGCTTGCGCTGCTCCATTTCTGAGCGCCCGAAGGAACGTTTGTACTTCATGGCTAGTCTGCGGTATTCTTCGCTCTGTTTTCGGTAGCGTTTGATCTCGTCGGCCAGCGGATGCGACTTCCATCGTTCCGAAAGTGTATGGCGCATCACGCTCTCGTCAACTCGCGAGAGATTGCCGATACGAACAACGTCAAGACCCGCATCGGCGCAGCGCTCGGTCAACAAGTCGACGGCACTGTTCGAGGGGGCGCACACGAGAATAGGCTTCGATCGCGACGAAAGTCGCTTGATCACTTCTACCAACGTTGTTGTCTTGCCAGTGCCCGGAGGCCCGTGAATAATGGCGATATCGTTTGCCATCACGCAACGCTGAACGGCCAATTGTTGAGACGGGTTCAGGCGAGCATCATGCACCAGATCGGGTGGTGCCTGCCGCCATTCCGCCCTACGAGCCCCTAGCAAGGTATCTCGCAAGGTGGCAAGGCGAGAGTCGTGAGCATCGATGGTGTCTGCCAAGGCCTTTTCCATGTCGGAAAAACCAGAGGCATCGTAGATGAGTTGCAGACCGATTTGTCCGTCGTCTAACCACTCCGGATGATCGTTCCCTCGAAGAATAATGTGTGCTGTGTTTCGGTTCACCCAATGCAACGTACCATGAATGGAGCGCTGCTCTCGGTCTGCCTTACTAAACAGCATAGCCGGTTTTCCGCCGGAGATCATGTCGTGAGTCTTGCGGTCGCCCGGTCGCTCTACTACTACATACGGGTATTCGCCGAAACCGAATCCGGTTTCACGAATGCGAACGGGGTACCAACACACTCCTTCGGCAACACGTTGCCGAACCGGTGCGGTGTTGATGAGAGTTTCGAATCGACGTGCATGTTCCTCGGATTCGAGGGCCAGAGCCAGTTTGAGCTGTTGAAGTACTTGGATCGGTGTTGACATTGGGGTGGGCTGCATGGACTTCGAAACTACCACTTTCCCATTTCTTTGTGTTGAATTCACTCAGTTGAGGCATCTCATGCGATTTTCTCCTACTACGTCTATCATTCGCGCGTGCTTAGCACTCGTCGTTCTCCTTTCTGCTTATGCCACAAGTAGCGCTCAGCTCGAAGACCGCCGTGTGCCATGGCGTTTTGGTGTAAACCTTGGCCTGAACTATAACATGGCGGGTGTTGGATATGCCAACTGGGTATCCGATCCGCTCCGTCCGAACGGACAGTTTGTACCGTATGTGATGAACGATGGCTCGGGCATCGGACCATATCTGGGTGCGTATGTCGAATACAATCCAAGCTGGTGGGGACTTCAACTACGGGCATCCTATGATGCTCGCGGTCTTACAGCCAAGGATGATCAGTCGTACAAAGACGCGAACGGCAACTTCTTGAGCGATGAGTATGTGTTGCGTAACTCCTACATCTCGTTCGAGCCACTCTTCCGCATTAATCCTTTTAGCAACAGCGGCTTCCACATCGTTGTTGGACCTGGGTTCGGCATCAAGACATCGTCGACGTTCGACTATACGCTCCAAGGTCAGCCCACCGTCAAAGATGTGCCACTTGATAAGCCCATTGGCTTTACGTTCAGCTTCGTTGGTGGTTTTGGCTGGGACATCCATCTGAACAGCGGACAAGCGAATACGCAGTGGTTCTTGAAGCCATTCGTAGAAGGTTCGTACATGACGGGACAGCGTGATGTGAGCTTTGTAGACCAAACATCGTTTGACGGTGCATTGTCTACCGTAACGGTTCGTGCCGGTATCGGCATCTCGGTTGGCGCTGCCGATCCGCTAGCTGAGGGTGCTCCTGTTGCGCCATTGCCAGTTGGTAAGCTCTTCCGCATTACTCCTCCTGCAGACGGAATCTTTTCAAAACGGATCATGGATGAGTTCTATCCTTTACGTCCGTTTGTGTTCTTTGATAAGAACGACACGAAGATTCCATCGCGTTACAACATCATCAACGCCAGCGAGACAACGACGTGGGTTGCCACGTCTGGTTTGACAGCAGACAGTCTCACAAACGTTGCTGCGCGACCGTTCCGCCAAGGTGAAGTGTACTACAACATTCTGAACGTATTCGGAAACAGAATGAAGAGCTCACCGAACTCTACTGTGGAACTCATTGGTTCAGACCCGGCTGAGAAAAATGGCGAAGTGCTTGCGAACAGCGTGAAGGACTACTTTGTAAACGTATGGGGCATTGCTCCGAATCGTATCACGACACGTGGCCAACTCGAGCCTCGCGTCGTCTCCGGCTCGGCTCGCACACCTTCGGAAGATCTCGCGGCTGCTGCCATTGAAAACCGCCGCGTTGAATTCATCTTTAGTGATCCACAAATGGCGCGCCGCGTTCAACTCCGTGCTGAGCGTGATGCCATTGAAGAAAACCTTGTCTACACCGAACTGCTCACCAACGAAAATGTTGGTTCGTGGACAGCGACGATCACAGGTGGCGGTCAGCGCAAGACGTATGGCCCGTATTATGACAAGGATGCCTACATGGACCCAACGGGCTTGCTGCTCACAGGTCAACAATCTGGCACTTATACACTTGAAGTTGTAGCCAAGACCATGGATGGTCGTACACTTACCGATTCAGAGCAATTCGACCTCTTCCGTGCTACCAAAGACTCAAAGATTGAGCGTCACTCCTTCACGTTCGAGTTTGGTGAGCAAGATCCAGTGAAGCGTTCTGAGCAATTCTTGCGCGGAGAAGTTGCGACTCGCATTGCAAATGGTTCTACGGTGTACATCGTAGGGCACACCGATAATATTGGTACAGCCGACGTGAACTTGGCCCTGTCGCAAACACGTTCAACTGAAACGCGTGATATTCTCGCGAATGAATTGAAAGCCAAGGGCAAAACCGCGAACATCTATGCTCGTGGTGTTGGTGAAGTAACGGATCCAACCGTGTTCTCCAACGATACTCCTGAAGGTCGCATGTATAACCGAACGGTTATTGTCGACATTCGATCGAAGTAACACGCCCGCAACGTCAAATGAAAACCCTGGTACGCCCGCGCGTACCAGGGTTTTTGCGTTCACGTACGTAGTTGTAATGCTAGATGGGTGAGACTCGCTTGCGAGTAGTGTCGTCGCACATTTGCCGTATCTTTGGCGCGAATTCACCGAAACAACAATGGGGACAGAATGATCACTTTTCGTACAATGGTAGTACGCGTGTGTGTGGCTTTGATTGCGCTTGCAGCATGCACGTCGGTAGGAACCGCTCAACCTGAAGCACGTCACGTTACGTGGCGCTACGGCGTCAATCTCGGACTCAATTACAACTTGTCTGGCGTAGGATATGCAAACTGGGTGACCAACCCAGATCGTCCGTATGGACAATTCATCGAGAAGGTACTCAACGACGGCTCTGGGCTTGGGGCCTATCTAGGCATCATGGCTGAGTACAACCCAAGTTGGTGGGGACTTCAGCTGCGGGCATCGTACGATAATCGTGGTTTGACGGCAAAGGATAATCGTTCATACCTAGACGCACAAGGTGCCTATGTCAGTGATGAGTACGTCTTCCACAACTCGTACATCTCTATCGAACCATTGTTCCGATTGAATCCGTTCAAGAACAGTGGCTTCCATATCAAGGTAGGTCCAGGATTTGGTATACGGACAGCGTCGACGTTTGATTACACACCACAAGGTGGTGTGCAGCAAAAGGACATCCCACTTACAATGCCTACTGGCCTCACCTTTGGCATTGTTGGTGGCTTCGGCTGGGACATCCTGCTAAGCGACGGTCAAGCAGACCAACAGTGGTTCCTTTCGCCTTTCCTTGAAACCTCGTTTATGACGGGTCAGCGCGACGTGAGTTTCCCAGCCGTTCAAGGTGCGTTCGACGATGCTCTGTCTACGGTAACTATCCGTGCTGGTATCGGCATCAAAATGGGTAATGCCGATCAGGCAGATGGCGCCGCAACTCCAGTTGGCAAGATGTTCCGCATCACACCACCAGAAGACGGCATCTATTCAAAGCGCATCGTAGACGATTTCTATCCCATTCGACCATTCGTCTTCTTTGATCGCAACGAGACGAAAATCCCGTCGCGATATGTGACAATCTCCTCAGGCGATACACCAACGTGGGGCAATACATCCGGACTCACGGCGGATGATCTTACGAACGTTGCAGCACGTTCGTACCGTCAAGGCGAAGTGTATTACAACATCTTGAATATCTTTGGATACCGCCTCAAGAACACGCCATCGTCCACGGTAGAGCTGATTGGTTCAGATCCCGTTGAAAAAAATGGCGACGTGCTTGCCAATGTTGTCAAAGACTACTTGGTCAACACATGGGGCATTGATGCGAACCGCATCACGGTAAAGGGTCAGCTCAATCCCCGCGTCCCGTCGGGAACATCACGCACACCGGCAGAAGACAAACCACTGGCTGAGATTGAAAACCGCCGTGTTGAATTTGTCTTTAGTGACCCAACACTTGGGCGCCGTGTGCAGCTGCGTGCGGAGCGCGAAGCGAACGAAGAGAATCTCGTGACAACAGAGATCACGACAAATGAAAGCATCGACACGTGGACGGCAACCATTACTGGTGGTGGTCAGCGGAAGACCTACGGTCCGTTTTCAGATATGACTGCCTACATGGATCCAACAGGTCTCTTGGCAACCGGTCAACAATCCGGCCTTTACAATATGGAAGTTGTTGCAAAGACAACAGATGGTCGCACGCTTACGGAAAGCGAGCAGTTCACACTCGTTCGCGCCACAACCGACTCGAGAATACAACGTTTCAACCTGATCTTTGAATACGCAGAAGAAGATCCCGTGAAGCGTTCAGAGCAATTCTTGCGTCAAGACATTGGGCCACTCGTAACGAACAATTCTTCAGTGTTTGTGCAAGGTCACACAGACAATCTTGGTTTGGAAGATGTGAACCAAAAACTGTCTGTTCAGCGCGCAAAGCAGGTTCGTGACATCCTCGCCAACGAGATGACATCGAAGAGCCGAAAGGCGAAGTTCACTGCTCGTGGTTTCGGAGAAAACACCGATTCCACGATGTTCTCGAACGATCTGCCAGAAGGACGCATGTACAATCGCACGGTTATCATCGACATAAAGCCGAAGTAACATTGATGCGTTGATAATGAAAGCCCCGATGCACGCCTGTGCATCGGGGCTTTTTCGTTAACATTGCGGTCTATGCTTGGACATACCGCCCATATTTTGATCTCATGCGCAGACGTTCCCACGTCTGTGACCGCATGGTGTTCCGTTGGATTCGAAGAACTTGCCATAGCCGAAGGCGACGTCCCAACGTGGGCACGTTTGACGGATGGGCAAGTGATCGTGATGTTGATGAATGACGCTGGTGCCTCACCGGCTCTTGCCTACTTTCATGCAGATCCGCCCGTGTTGCGACAACGCATTCACGATCGGGGTGCAACGGTGAAAGCCGTAAGCCCAACAGAACTTCATGTGAGAGGCCCAGGCGACATTCCGATCTATGTCCACAGTGGCTTGCAACTCGATGCCGAACGTCCATCGAAGGAAAGCAATCCGCTTCTCGGCTATCACCTTGGAATCTGTGTGAGCGTTGCCGACGCTGCCGCTGAGAAGTCCTATGCGGAACGTATGGGCTTCCTTGTTGCGGAACAAGCGTTGGAGCCCTTTCCACGGTTCGATATGACCGATGGCCTTGCCTCCTTAATCCTTCAACAAACCTCAATGTCGATCAGACCACTTGTGTATTCGATGGAGTTCGACAACGACGTCGTCCGCTCGCTCGAAGAGGCAATGGGGGATCGGTGCACCGTGTATCGTACTCCAGACAATGTGGTGTTCATGCTCCGGTTAGAAATGCCGGAGGGTTCTACAATCCTTGTGAATGCAGATGACTAAACGACCAACTCTGACGGGCATCGCCATGGTGTCTGTTTACGCTGTCGACTACGACGCGTCTTTCGATTTCTATCATCGCATCTTAGGTCTCACAGACTTTTCACCAATGGGCGAAACGTCGAGTTACTTCCGTTTTGGACTGTCGTCTGATGGCGCCCCCTATGGAAT
>JBBRES010000064.1:0-12040 GCA_038202665.1 Kapaibacterium sp. (SeqCode)
TCCCGGCAGCCTCCCGGCAGCTGCCGGGACGGTTAGTGGTGGATTGTGGTGGTGCGGCCCTCGGCGAGTTCTATGATCATGTCGCACTCTGACACGGTATGAAGGCGATGGGCGATGATGAGCACCGTTACCCCCTCGAACTCCGTGCGAACGGTTCGCTGGATGATGGCGTCGGTTTGCATGTCCACGCTGGCAGTTGCCTCGTCGAGCACGATGATGCGAGCCTGGGTGAGGATGGCTCGGGCCATGCAGAGAAGTTGACGTTGACCTTGACTGAAATTGACGCCATTCTCTGCAACATTCGACATCAAACCACCAGGTAGCGAACGTAAGTGATCTGCCAGTTGAACGCGCTGCAAGGCACTCCACACTTGCTCATCGGTGCATTCGTGAAAGCGGTCGAGATTCGAACGCACAGATCCTAAGAACAACGTTGGGTCCTGAGGGATAATGGCAATGCTTCGGCGAAGCACCGGAAGTGGGATTGTTGCAATGTCGACGCCAGAGATAAGAATTCGACCTTGCTCCGGAATGATGAATCGAAACAGCGTTTGAAATAACGTGCTCTTGCCACTACCTGTACGCCCGATAATGCCAACCTTCGCGCCAGCCTCTATGTTCAGCGAAATGTTGTGCAACACGCGCGGAAGATGATCTGCATAGCGCACAGAGACATTGTCAAAGACGATGCTCTCTCCAAGTGATGTCGATCCTTCGCGGATCATCGCAGTACTCGATCCTTCCACGACCGGACTTGGCTCTGGTTCGAGCGTTGCGTAGTAGTTCAAGCGTTCGACCGACGTCATGCGCGACTCCACCTCGCTGTAGGCACGAATGCACCAATTCAGACTTGCCCAAAAACTCAAAGCATACGTCAACACCAAACCAGCCATCCCTTGTTGGATCAGGCCGTTGTGTGCGAGGATCACAATGCCCACACTCGTGGCAATGGCAATCATGCCACCAATCATGGGCACACGCACACTGAACCAGCGGTTCAGCATAATGGATGTCCAGAACATGTGGTGGTAGTTCCAAAGGATGTTGTAGAACGACGACATAAAGGCTTCTTCACGACCGTAACCATGAATGACGTCGAGTCCGGTTACAACTTCTTTGAACTGCGCATATCGGGGCGACCTCGCAATGCTTTCCATGCGCTTTGCTTCGCGCGCGGCACGACGGTAGTCGCGTTGCACACGGTAGTAGAGCCAGAGCGCAGGTATCACCACAAGCAGTATCAGCGGCAGCACACTCAAGATCAACACGAGCGAGCCAACGGTTTGTGCAATGGATTTGAACGACTGTTCGATGTTCCAAGAAAGATGATCGTCCACGGCTTCCATGTCGCGCGCAAATCGATTGAGAATTCTTCCCATCGGCGTAGAGTCAAAGAAACGCAACGGCGCACCAAGCACTCCGCGCAGTGCGGCATCGTGCAGGCGAATGCCGGCAGAGGCCGTGCGACCAAGCCACACCATCTTTTCGCCAAACGAAAACATCAGCACGGTTGTACCAAGAAGTCCGTAGATGATCACAGCAACAAATGGATCAACGGAGTGACTATCCGTCCACGCACCCAACCACCACGTTTGCGCAATAGGCATGGCCGTAACAGCCAACACCATGGCAAGCATGAGAATGAGAATGAAGGGGGCACGGAGGCCGTGGCCGATCATGGCGCGTAGATACCGTCGGTACACGGCAATGCCGACAGCACCTGTCTCACGGTCTTCCTCCTCAGTGATACGTCCACCCTCGGTGTCCGATGTGCCCTGTGTGATTGTCGTGTGGGCCACGTCTGCACTGTCCGCCGACTTCTTCGGTTCTTCCTGTTTGGTTTGCGCGGCATGATGTTCTGTGCTGACGAAGTCACGGAATGCAGCATTGGCCGAGATCAACTCTCGATACGACCCTTGTGCGCGCACGGCACCATGTTCCATCCACACAACGTGATCGAACTTGTCCAAATGCGCGAGTCGGTGCGTGACAACCACGCGCGTGATGTCCTTCCATACACCAAAGAGAAGTCGCTCTACTAGCACGTCTTCCGTGGCAACGTCAACAGCCGAAAGCGGATCGTCCAACAACACGAGTCCCGGTTGTTGCGCAATGGCGCGCGCGATCGACACGCGTTGCTTCTGTCCACCCGAGAGATTTACCCCGCGTTCTCCGATCTCTGTTTGCAATCCGGCCGACATCAGCGCCAGATCTGGTTCGAGCGCCGAGGCATGCAGGATGTTGCGCAACATCTCTGGCCACGCTGCATTGGACCGCAACGCATCGTCTCCAAAGATGATGTTCTCTTCGACCGTTGTGTTGAGGATGAAGGCCTCTTGCGGCACGTAGGCGATGCGCGGACGTTGCACAGTGCCCGTAATAGCAAACGTTCCACTATGCACGTCGTGCAGTCCAACAAGCGTTCGCAACAGCGTACTCTTGCCCGATCCAACAGTGCCAATAATGGCAACGCTCGAGCCAGCGCGTACATCAAGATCCACGCTATGCAAGGCATCTGTCGCTGAGTCGCGATACCGATACGTACCTTGATGAAGATCGATGCCGAGCGCGTCGTACGGCGCCGAGAGCGGACGTTCGTCAATAGCATGCGTAGCCATGGAAAAGAATCCATGCAAACGTGTTGTTG
Organism: Kapaibacterium sp. (SeqCode); assembly: GCA_038202665.1. Taxonomy (GTDB): domain Bacteria; phylum Bacteroidota; class Ignavibacteria; order Kapaibacteriales; family Kapaibacteriaceae; genus Kapaibacterium. Next base: position 2,648 of record JBBRES010000064.1, read on the forward strand.
CCACGCGAGCATGCTGGATGTTCGCCATCACGTGCGACATCACACCAAACGGATCTTCAAGCAATCCGAACAGTGCCAAGCAGGCAAAAACCTTCGGCGCATCGAGTGTGTTTCCAAGCAAAACGTACGTGCCAAATCCAACAACGGCGATGAGCGTGGTGGTGCTCACATAAAGTGCCGTTGCTAATGCATCTGCCTGCACGATCTTGACCTTCGTTGCTACTTCCTTTGACCGAACAGACTGAACCTCGTCGTGAATGCTGTGCTCCCACGCATGATACTTGATCACACGAATGCCGTGCAACACTTGCGACATGAGCGTTACGCGTTCGTCTCGCAACTCCATCAGCGTGTGATCGAGTGAACGGAAACGTTTTGCGATCAGACGTGAGAGCGGTGCAATCACCATCAACGCCACAAGCGCAGATAATGATGCAATGCCCAAGTAGTACGTGAGCATGCACATCACGGCAATGATCATCGCGAACGACTGCATCATTTCCGGAATGAAGAAGGCCGCCTCGGCAATGGCATCAGTGTCGCTCGAAAGGTGGTTCACCATGTCGCCCGTGTTGATGCGCGTGCGCTCACTTCGTCGCAATCGCAAGGACTGCGTCATCACTCGCTTGTTGATACCATTCGTGATGATGCCGAAGCCCAACAGTGTTTGAAAGTACCAATGCTGAACAGCAATAGCAGCACTCATGCCGGCAGTACCTAAGGCAACGGCTACCATCATTGCGCCAATGGGCCACGAAGATGAAGAGGCGACGTCGGGGAGGGCGGCAAGGACGGCATGGAGCAACAGTGGCGTGCTCAAGAGCAATGCCAGGCGTAACACCATCACCATCATCAAGCGCCGAGCAGGACGTCCGGTGGCGAAGAACACGCCAACGATAAACGCGCGAAAGTTCGACGTGTCCAGTGTTGCAAATGCATCTGGAACCGTCCGAGGATTCAGGAGGGGATGTGCTTCGAGCGCGTCAGATTCTTGTAAAGGTCGGAGCCGACCTATTCGAATGAGAGGTGCTGCGCGAAGAAAAAAAAGATGTCGTACTATATCGAACATAGTCGTGGTTTCGTTTCATGGATGAAGGAGAAGAGTCCAACAGCGCCGAGAAACGAACACCACGTTGCCGAAGATTCAGCGGTAGGTGCGTATTCCCGACACTCTGTGTTTGACGAGATTGGTCGTCATAGTGCCTCCAGAGAAATGGGTGTATTGCGGAAAACCAAGAATCAAATGGTGTGCCAATAGGAGTGTAGGCGGATTCGTCGCAGACGCGCCTACGTCCACCGTGGCAGCAATGGATCCGGCGGGAGGACGCTTGCATTGGCTTCGAGCCACGGAAGCAGCTCGTCAAGCGACGTGCCTATGCGCAGGTGCGCACGCGATTCTTTGTTGATGAAGTCTTCGCGATGCATGGCATCGATTTGCTTGGAGAGGTGGTCGTAAAATCCGTCAATGTTCAAGAGGCCAATGGGTTTGTTATGCAAACCGAGTTGGCGCCACGTAATGGCCTCGAAGAGTTCATCCATCGTGCCAAAGCCACCTGGCAAGGCAAGGATGGCATGACAGCGTTCGAGCATCTTCATCTTGCGTTCGTGCATGCTATGCACCTCGATCAGTTCTGTACACCAAGGGAGCGCTACTTCTGTGGAATTCAAGAATTCCGGAATGATGCCAACAACCGTGCCGTTGTGCTCGATGAGACGTCGTGCGACCGCGCCCATGAGTCCAATGCCACCGCCACCGTAGATGAGCGACATGTTCGCCTGCGACATACGGTCGGCAAGATCTTCGGCAACACCGCGAAACCGTGCATCTGCGCCGCTTCGCGAACCGCAATACACAAGAAGGCTAATGGGGGAGGGAGGGAGCATGTTCACGTCCGTGGTATGAAGAGCTGTTGTTTAAGTCCGAAGCGCTTGACAACGTTTCTCTTGAGATGGCTGATGGCCTCGTCTACGCTACTTGTGAACAGGATGAGTTTGCGATCATCCTCACTCACCGTACCACGCGCAATCATCACATCGAAGAGTTCCATGATGTCTTTGTAGTAGTCCTTGTCCATGACGACTACGGGAAAACTCGTGATTTTTTTTGTTTGAATAAGAGTAACCGCTTCAAAAAATTCATCGAGTGTGCCAATGCCGCCGGGCAAGACAACGAAGGCCAGCGAATACTTAATCAGCATCACCTTCCGAACGAAGAAGTGATCAAACTCGATCATCACATCCAAGTAGGGATTCTCGTGTTGCTCCTTCGGCAACACAATGTTGCAGCCTACGCTTGTTGCCCCTGCCTCCTTCGCCCCCTTATTCGCAGCCTCCATCACACCCGGACCACCACCGGTGATCACGGTGAAACCCATGTCGCCAAGGGCATAGCCCATGCGTCGGGCGAGATCGTAATACGGATGGTCTTCTTTGAATCGGGCAGAGCCAAAGACAGCTACGCCCGGACCTACAAAGTGCAGTTTTCGAAAACCACGTATGAATTCTCTGCATACGCGGATAACGAACCAAAACTCTGTTAGTCGTGAATGCGGTCCTTCGAGGAACTCCCGATCGTCGTTCATCATAGCGAGAGAGTAATGAGAAATGGAAGAATCGCCAAACACAGCAGACATGCCACGATACGCATCACGATGCGCATCTGTTCACGTTGAAGCTCCTCGTCGGCGAGCTCGGGGTGCGTGGTCTTGAGGCGACCTAATTGTTTGAAATTCTTCCATGCAAACCAAATGATGGGCATGGTGAGAAGGGCAAGAATGACATGCTGCATAGATCATTTCATGATGCTAACGCGGGTAGACGTTAGGAGCGAACTACCCTCGCGAGCGAGAATGGTGTAGGTGCCGGCTGGAATGCCAGAAGCATACCAACGTACGGCAAGGTCTTCGTCTGCGTATTGATAGCCATGATGGAGCGAGGCAACGGTTTGACCGAGAACGTCCACCACCGTGATGTCGACAATGCGTTCCCGACGTGCCGCAGCGAGTGAGACCATCGTGTTGCTGCTCACAGGATTCGGTGCAACGCGCAGTTGTTCTGCGATTGGCTCGCGTTCCATGTCGTTCACACCACTCACGGTTGGCGGCACGAATTCAAATCCAGTGATCTTGTAGATGTTTCCGGCAAAGTCTGCAATCCAGAAGTTGCCATCGGTACGGTCGTACTCGATACCCCGAGCGTTGATCAGCTGACCTCTTGTGATAAGAGGGATGCGCTGCTTTTCAACAGACATGTCCGATGTGCTGAAGCTAATGAGATAGCACTCCGTAAGCGCTCCGCCCGACGTTGGGAAGAACGTACACGTTTGGAAGAGTCGGCCCTTGTCGTCGGTGGCAAGGCAGCGTGGACCGTAGTTGTATTGATACGGGTTTGAGACTTCGGAAATGAGCTGACCATCTTCTTTCGACATGGTGTAGAGGCGACGTCGTCCATCGCGCTCTCCCGCAACAAGGTTGCCATTCACAAGTTCGAGTCCAGTTGGATATGCCCTGGATGGTGTTGGGAAGCTTCGAATGATGGCGCCCGTTGTATCGAGCACCAACACGACTCCGCCTGAACCATCGGACGATCCCATTTTGTGAACGTAGATCTGTCCCTTCTCACGGTCCATGGTAAGGTCCGTAAACAAACTATCTCCAGCAGCCGCCGGTAAATCGATAGACTTCTCAAGCAACAACGTAGAAGCATTGATCTTGTACAACTTGCGTTCATAAAAACTCGTCGTCCACAAACTGTTCTTCCCATCCCATGCCAAGCCGTAGGGCACATAGCCCACGGTGTTGCGAGCGGTTACAGAACCTTGGTCGATCAACGAAATAGTAAACGTCCTACTTGTGCGCGTCTGTGCAGGAGTTGTTTGCGAGGTAATGCGAATGCGACCCCATATCGTAGGATAGTTCGGCACTTTCCACATAAGTGCATCGCCCACAACATCACGTGCGATTTGGATCCACGATGTACCATCGTCAACGCTGTACTCTACTGTAACCGGTGATGTGAATCCATTCCACGCTACGACCGCAGAAAGCGAACTCACATACACATCTCCACCCGTTGGTGCCGTGATCGCAGGATCGCTGATTTTGTCGGTGCTGATGGATACTTCCCACGTAGACCTACCATGTGTTGCAGCGCGCAACACGTTGTACTTCTTGTGGATCTTCAAATCGAGTACCGGTGAACGTGGAAGTCCGTTACCATACGGCACCCAACTCTTCGCGCCATCGAACGATGCGAACACTCCAACATCTGTACCGATGTACATGATGTTCTCGTCCGACGGATGGAAGACCAAGCAATTCGCAGGCACGTCCGGCATTCCTTGCCACATTGATATCCACGTTTTGCCAAGGTCTGTTGTCTTGAAGAGATTCGATGTGCCATACGAAGAGTAACAAATCCACATCGTATTCGGCTGTGTAGGAGATCCAACAAGATCAGCGACGGGCAAGGAGGGAAGGCCGTTTTGGTTGACCTTCGTCCAGGTTTCTCCTTGATCGGCCGACACTGCAACTTCACCTGCCAGTGTACCAGCCCACACGTTATCCGGATTTGCGGGATTGATTCCGATGCTGGTTACTTGATTGACGAAAGGTGTTGGGAGCATCGTCCACGACTCACCTTGATCGAGCGAGAGATAGACGTGTCTGCGTCCGTGATACAACAGGCCAAGTTCGATGGGGTGCAGTTCAAGCGGCGCAACCCACAAGCCTGCATCGGCGGGATCGATGCCGTTCACGATGCTCTTGCCTTGACCTGTTTTCAGATCAAGTCTGAACATCGCACCATTCGGTTGATTCCCATACAGTGTGTTCGGATCGTGATCGAGTACCGTCACCATTCCGTCGCCACCAACAACTGAGCGCCATTCATCTTCGCCCGAACTTCCAAGCGTGTTATTGTCTTGCGTTCCACCATACGTTTTGTACCGATCCGTGAGATCGATGTCGAACGAATAGAACTGTGTAATAGCAAGACCATTGTTGATAGCCTTCCACGTTTGCCCACCGTCTGAACTCTTAAACATTCCGCCGTCATTGCCCGAATAGACAATGCTAGGGTTGGAAGGCGCGAAGGCGGCGCAGTGCTGATCTGGGTGTACTACACTTCCGCCAGCGTAGGAGTTTGTGGTGTTCATCCACGACGTGCCATTGTTCACCGTACGCCATACATCGATACCACCAGCGAGACAGATTTTTTCGTCGGTTGGGTGGGCCGTTGTGTAGATGTCGTAGAACGACTGACTCGCTGCTGCTGTACATGCACCCGCAAAAAAGCATCCTCGTGAATCCGTGTACGTTGCCGTCCACGTTGCACCGTGGTCTGTGCTGCGCAGGATTTGTGCGAGCGAATTCACGGAGGCAAGACAGTAGAGATAGTCGGGATTCTTTGGCGACTGTTGAATGCTCATCCGACCTAGTGTTCCCACAATACCTTGGTTCCGTGGCACCCACGTTGCTCCGCCATCAACCGATTGTAGAATCCCGTCGGCGGTACAGATGAACCATTCGTTTTCATCCATGGGGTTGATCGACATGTCTGCTACCGATCCCGTATACATCTTCTTCCACGTCGCTCCTCGGTTCGTGCTCTTATACACGCCGCTTCCGGCATTCATGCACGAAGCCATTAACAGATCGCGGTTCTTCGGGTGCGCATAGATGCGAGAGAACGAGCCAACGTCAGTCAGCCCAACCACATGCCACGTCTCACCAGCATCGGTACTACGAAGCAGTCCGCATCCTAAAAAGATGTTGCCTGCAGAGCCGGAAACTTGCTCGCCCGTACCGGCATAGATAATTGTTGGATCAGTAGGGTCGAAACAAAGCGAGCCAAGCGCAATGGCGTTGGCATCGTCCATCATGGGCTTCCACGTGTCTCCACCATCTGTGGTCTTCCACACGCCGCCTGCAGCCGTACCGATATACACGAGGTTCGGATCTGTTGGATGGATGATGATGGACTTTACGCGTCCACCAATTTTCGTCGGACCGAATTGCTTCCATTCAGGCTGCGCTACAAGCAGGTCTTCGCCGAATTTGGAACGTTCCATATCACGACTATGTTCGATGGCTTTGGCACGAACATTTGCGGGCAGATGTTGCCCCGGTTGTACGCGACGGCGTGCCATATCGTCATAGCGCGCCATGGGATCGTCACCGTGCTGTTCAATCTGCAATTGTGCAGAGGCTGACGTTACCGAGAGCGCCACGAGCGCAAGCAAAACGAACCATGTCTTCATTGGAAACCTTTGATACGGATGTGTCACAATATCGCTCTTTTCTGGGGTTTTAACCCTGCTGGACCTAGACCATGATTCTCGTTCTTGGGGCTGGTTACAGTGGCCTTGCTGCAGCCGCTCTGCTTGCACATCGCGGACGTGAAGTCACCGTCCTCGAATCACATGAAACACTCGGCGGGTGTGCAGGGTTCTTCCGCTCCGGACGATTTACCTACGACGTTGGAGCCACCACGTTTTCGGGCGTCCTACCAGAGCAGCCCGTTGGCATGGTCTTCGGCGAACTGGGCATTACTCCTGAACTCGTGCAACAAGATCCAGGCATGATCATTCGCATGGGCGAGAGGGACGTTGTCAGGCATGCTGGTAAGGAGGCATGGATAGAAGAAGTGGCTCGCTTGTTTCCACACGGAGATCAGCGCGGATTTTGGAACAGACAGTATGAAATCGAGTCACGCGTGTGGCCACTGATTCGGGACTTTCCTTCCTTGCCGCCTTCCTCACTGCTTGATTGGTTGAAGCTTGCACATCCGAGAGGATGGAAGCACATAGGGTTGGCCATGGGATTGGTCACGTCGGTGGCATCGATGGCGCGCTCGTATGGCGTGGCCGATGATGCAACGTTTACGGCCTTCTTGAATGAACAATTGCTGATAAGCACGCAGAGCACCATGCATCACTCGCCGTGGGCAACAGGTGCGATGGGACTCACGTATCCGTCGCAAACCTACTATCCGATTGGTGGGATGTATCGGCCGGCGTTGCAGTTGATGCGACATGTACAAGCTCACGGCGGTGACGTACGATTTCGTGAACAGGTAGTGCGCATCGAGCGCGTTCAGTCGCACTACGAAGTAACAACGCAACGTGGAACCGTTCTGAAGGCCGATAAAATTATATCGAGCATTCCCGTATGGAACATGGCCGAGATTACTGATGGTGCAATGCAACGCTACTTTGCGGGACATGCACGGCGGTACACAAATGTGTGGTGTGCAATCTCGGTGTACTTCGCGTTAGACGGACAACCAGATCTTCCAACAACGTACTATCAAATTCATCTCGATACACCCATTCCATTTGTGCATGCCTCGTCAATCTTCATGACGGTGTCACCGAAGGAAGATACCGTCAAGGCGCCGCCCGGACATTGCACGGTAACAGTTTCTACGCATGCTCGTGCGTCTGATTGGGAAGGACTTTCACAACATGAGTATCAAGAGCGCAAGCAATTGGTTGAACGCGCCATCATGGACGTGATCGCAGCACGCATGCCGGAGTTTGCAGGAATGCAGCGCATGCATGTGGAAAGTGGCATGCCCTCTACGTGGGTGCGGTACACGAACAGACATCGCGGATATGTTGGTGGACTGCCGCACGACGTTGGTTCGCCGCTCTTACGAATGCCACCAAACAGAACGCCCTTTCCCGGACTCTATCACATTGGTGATACGGCGTTTCCGGGTCAGGGTACACCAGCCGTGATGCTCGGAGCATGGAACGCGGCGTATCTTTGTGAACTATGAGTGACGCTGTTAAAGCGATGTTCTCAGACATCGCACCGAAATACGATCTGACCAACTCGGTACTCTCTCTTGGTGTACACCATATCTGGCGTTCGATTACCGTTCGCGAAAGTGGTGCTGCACTCGGCATGAGTGTGCTTGACTGTGCAACGGGTACCGGAGATCTGGCCCTGTCGTTTGCACAGAAGGTAGGGAAGCAAGGTCGCGTGGTGGGTACAGATTTCAATGCCGACATGCTGTCGTTTGCACCTGCGAAGTCTGCAAAGGCCGGACTCGACATTACGTGGGAGGTTGCCGATGCAATGGCACTGCCGTATGCCGACGCAACATTCGACGTAGCAAGTATTTCGTTCGGCATTCGAAACGTCGACGATCCGCTCGTTGCACTGTCTGAGATGGCACGTGTGGTGAAGCCCGGCGGAAGAGTAGTAGTGCTTGAATTCGGTCAGCCAAGTGGAATCCTTGGTACATCGTACCGGCTGTATTCAAAGCATGTGATTCCATTGATTGGCGGCTTGCTAACAGGACATCGCAAAGCCTACGAATATCTTCCGTCTACGGCCGCTGCGTTTCCCTGTAGAGAGGCATTTCTCGATCTCATGCGCACAACAAATCGATATGCCAACGTGCGCTACCGTGAACTCACGGGTGGCATTGCCTTCCTCTATGTTGGCGTTGTGCGATGATTGGCGTGTGGTTTCACGCCCTACGTCCGAAGACGCTCGTGGCCTCTGTTGCACCTGTTGTGTTGGCCACCGCACTTGTAGGTGTTGATCACACGATTCACTGGCCAACGTTTGCACTCACACTTCTGTGTGCGATGCTCATTCAGATAGCGTCGAACTTTATCAACGAGATCGAGGACGCACGTCGTGGCGCCGACACGGCAGCACGACTAGGTCCGCAGCGCGCTGTTGCCTCCGGCCTCATCAGTGCACGCGCCATGAGTATCGCTTCGATTGCCGTGATCCTTGCCGCCTTCCTACTCGGACTTCCTCTCGTTGTACGTGCTGGATGGGAAGTACTGGCAATTGGTGTGTTGTGCTTGGTGATGTCGTGGATGTACACGGGAGGTCCGTTCCCACTTGCCTACAAAGGATTGGGCGACGTGTTCGCCTTTCTGTTCTTTGGCGTAATCGCAGTTGTGGGAGCAGTGCTCGTGCAAACCTTGCAATGGAGTGCCGAGGCACTTCTCTTGTCGTGCATTCCAGGATTGTTCGCTGCTAACATCTTAGGCGTGAATAATATTCGAGACATCGAGACCGATGCTCTTGCGGGAAAGCGTACGATGGCCGTGCGACTTGGTGCCATGCCGGCGCGGGCGATCTACATTGTCTTCACGTGTATTGCTGTGATCGTTGTGCCATTTGCGTTGCACATGATGCGCGGACCTTGGTTGCTGCTCCCATGGTGCGCCGTTCCGGTGGCAACGTGGGTAGTGCTGGGTGTTGTGCGATCAACCGGAGCACACCTCAACCGTTCGCTTGCGCAAACGGCGATGCTGTATATGATTTGTATGATTCTTGCCGTGATTGGTTACGCGATTACGGCGCAGCAACAACCTTGACGTCTTTGTTGTAGAGCGAAATCTCGTCTACATACCGTGCAAGT
>JBBRES010000065.1:0-11694 GCA_038202665.1 Kapaibacterium sp. (SeqCode)
CCCTACAACACCCTCATCTGTGAGCGTAACAGATGAATCACCAACGGACCTCGTTCAGCGTCTCGCCGCCCAGGGCATACAACGGATCTATGTAGACGGCGGCAAGACCATTCAAAGCTTTCTCGCGGAAGCCTTGATTGCGGATATCACGATCACGTGTATACCTGTTATTCTCGGAAGCGGACTACCACTCTTCGGACCGCTCACGCACGACGTGAACCTGCAGCACAGGAGCACCACATCATACCCGTTTGGCTTTGTGCAATCCACGTATCACACGTTGTAACGCCGCACACGATGTTGCCGGGAGGCTGCCGGGAGGCTGCCGGGAGGCTGCCGGGAGGCTGCCGGGAAGCTGCCGGGAGGCTGCCGGGAAGCTGCCGGGAAGGAATTGAAGGGCTTAGTGCCTCTCACTCATCCGCCGCCGTAGCTCTACACTCTTACTCCTCGCAACAGCCACGTCTACATCTTCGCCGCACTGCAGGCGATAGCCTTGTGCATTGCCGCGCACGTGTTCGACGGCGTTGAGGTTGACGATATGACTTCGATGACATCTGAACCAGGACAACGGAAGCGTATGACGAAGCTCGATCCCTTTCAAACTCGTGCGCAGCAGTTGCTGCTTACTTTCGCCTCCTTGCCGCCATATCACTTGCACATAATTATCTGCGGCCGATAGAACCACAAGCTCGTCAACACCAAGCTCGATGACGTTTCTTCCTTCATCGTCTTCGAGACGGATAGTTGTGCGCGTGTCGTGCGTTGTTGGTGCATGCATGTGCGACTCGATCTCTCTTGCACCACGAACGAACAACATCTGATAGCGCTGGTATTGCAGAATCACAATGAACGATGCCGGTATACTCCCCACCAACAACGTCACCCCCTGAAACACAAGGAAAAGCTCAAGACTAAGATTGTAGTTAAACACCCACCACGTATACATCGTATTGCCCACGCCTATTAGCGAAATAGTGAGCATCATCATCAAAATCTCTTTGCCTACCGTCCACCGCTCTTCCGCAAAGGCATTGGGAAGGAGGAAGGGTGGCACGGAGACGAGAAACCCCATGCAAAGTGATGTAACGAGTCCGTAACCGGCAATGATGAGCGTGCGGTTGGGGAAGGTGGCGCTCAGACCGAACGGAGCAAAGGCCAACAAGAAGAGAGCAACAAACGAGCTTACGCCAAGCACACCAAGCCAGCGTCGGGAAGATGATTCGGCGCGTGGAAAGGGTTTGCGGAGGATGGAGATTACATCAAGGCGGAACGACATAGACCTCAAGTTACAGAACAGTACAATTCATTAGTTTTGTGACTGACCGACTGGTCGGTTTTATCAAAACAAGCGAGAAACGCCGTGAAACGTTCATACGTGTTGGTATTCATACTCTGTGTAACCGCCCTTGTCACGTTTTCCACGTCAACGCGTGCCGCCCAAGGCGGCGCCGTGATCGTCGGTACGGTGTCCGACTCCGCAACGGGCGAACGACTTGACGGAATTCGCGTGACTGTTGCCGGAAAGCGATTCTCCGTCTACTCCCGCAATGGCGGCGTCTTTTCTATCAAGGGCATTCCGTCCGGTACGTACACGCTTGAAGTGCGCGGACTCGGCTGGCTGGCCGAAGATAGCAGGGGAGTTGTGGCATCCGAGGGCGACACAACATTCGTGAGCATTGTGCTGCGCTCCGATGCAAAGAACACCGGAGAGATCGTTGTCTACGGTGCCGCACGACAAGCACAAAAACTCACGGAAGCACCGGCCGCAATCTCCGTGATCACACCACTGCAAATCGAATTGGCAGGATCGCACGGACAGATCGCCAAGACCATGGAACATCTTCCCGGCGTAGATGTGGTGTGGAGCGGGGCAAACGATTTCAATGTGAATACGCGTGGCTTTAACAACTCTATCAATCGACGCACGCTGGTGTTGATCGACGGACGTGATCCGTCTACACCGCTTATCAACCTGAACGAGTGGAACTCATTCTCGAGTGTGCTTGGAGACGTGCAGCAAATCGAAGTGGTGCGCGGACCAGGTTCGGCACTCTACGGACAGAATGCATACAACGGTGTGATCAACGTTACCACCACGTCTCCGCGTGATGTGATCGGCACGCGTGTAAGTCTCACTGCGGGCGAATGGAATCTGTATCGTGGGTCGGTACGTCACGCAGGTGCTATCGATGAACACTGGGCCTACAAAATTTCCGTTGGCGCAGACTATCAATACAACTACTCCTTCAACTCACGGTTCAAGGACACAACCAGGCCGCTGAACGGACTTGAATACGCAGGCATACAACCAGACGTTCGAAGAATCGACACGATGGGAAGCAACATCCTTCACCCATTTGCCTATTCTGGAACCGCACGCGTAGACTACAACATCGATGCCGTGAAACGCTTTGTACTCGAAGGTGGCTACACGTATTCGGGGAACGAGTTTTACGTCAATCAAACAGGTCGACTCGTTGTACAAGACATCCGCAAGCCATTCATCCGTATGGCGTACAATTCTGAGCGTATCAACGTGCAGGCAGTATGGAGTAACCGATTTGCACCGAAGCCTCAGCTCGTGTTCAACGCTCTTGCGAATTCCGGTGAACAATCCAACGTCTACAGTGTGGATGCACAATGGAACGACAAGTTCTTCGATGACAAACTCCGCGTTGTTGCCGGTGTTATTCAAGAACTTCAGCAAGTGAACACCTCGTACGATCCTGCAATCAGTCCACTCATCAAACCAGACGATCTCACCAACAACTTTACTGGCATCTACGGTCAGGGCGAATACAACATCACATCTGCACTCCGATTGGTAGGCGCTCTGCGCGTAGATCGCAGCACCATGTTCAACACGCAACTCTCTCCAAAGGCCGCGTTGGTTTGGGAAATTGAAAAAGGCCATTCCCTCCGTGCCACCTTCAACCGTGCCTTCTTGCGTCCGAGCTATGCAGACCTCTACCGCAGATCTCCTGCAGGTCCACCAGCCAACCTTGCAGGCGTGAACAGCATTGTGGATTCCGTTGTTTCTGCTGCTGCAGGTACGCCAACATCTGCCAACTTGAATCTCACGGCTGCAACAGGCAGATGGAATACTGGGAACTACACGCTTACGCCAGAGACGGCGCTCTCGTATGAACTCGGCTATACCGGACAGATTCTCAAAAACCTATTCGTAACAGCAAATGCGTATTGGAACCAGCGTGCGAATCTCATTGCTTCGCCGCTTGGTGGCATTGCGCAAAACATCTATCCAACGCTCAAGAGCAACACAGGCAATGCAAATCTCGATCGCATTGGCGATAGTGTGATGATGGCAGAGCTTGCAAAAATCAACCCTGCGTATCAATCGCAGATCACAACCTACGAGGGCAAGTCGGCTCTCGTCATCGTGCCAACCAACATTGCTATTGTCAATGAATATGGCGCAGAGCTTAGCGTAGACTACTTCCTCACGAATGAATTCAAGGTGTGGGCGAACTACGCATACATCAGCGTAGACGTAAAAGAGAACGCTGTAACTGCGCAGAAAATCTTGCCAAACACATCGCCACATCGCATCAATGTTGGGTTGGAATACATTCAACCTAACTCGTGGGATGCCAGCGTTTCGCTTCGCTACGTAGAAGGCTTCCGTTGGATTGCAGGATTGTTCGACGGCTATGTGCCTGCCTATGCGGTGCTCAACATTTCTGCTGGCGTGTACGTGACGGATGCAATTCGCGTGAGTGGGAATGTGTTTAACGCGCTCGACCGTGCACACTATGAAATCTTTGGCGGCAACATTCTTCGCAGACAAGCATCGCTCACGGCAACGGTGAACTTCTAAACGTGTTCACTATTCAAATGCCTGTTGGAGATACGTATTCAACGGGACTGCGGCCTTGTAATACTGCATCAAGCGTGCGATAGTGTCGGGCGATGAAAACACATCGTCCGGCACATCTGTCATAAAGTAGAATTGCTTGTTCGCAATAAGCGGCTCTGCCTTCGCCGCCACTTTAAACTCGGCCGGCATCACTTTGTTCTTCTCGCCTTGCAGCGCGCCTAAATGCTTCACAAAGGGCTTGGCTTTGAGGAGGGAATGGAGGGCGGCAGGGTTATCGGCAATCATAGATCTGATTGTTGCGAGCTGCTCCTTGTTCGGCATCCACGCGCCACCGCCAACCATGCTCTTCCCTGGTGATGCGTGAATATAGAAACCAGGATAGCCCTCGCTCTTGCGTCCAAACGGAGAAATGATAGCGGACGCATGGAGTGTGTACGGTGTCTTGTCTTTCGCAAATCGAACGTCGCGATAGATGCGAAACAACGCCTCTTTCGACGTGATCTGAATCCGTGGGTCTACATCACGAATAGCATCAATCAGTGCATCGGTCAGGTCTGCAAACGGCTTCTTCACAAAGGATTCGTATTGAGCCTTATGTTCATGAAACCATTCGCGGTTATTGTTCTTGGCGAGTTGCCGAAAAAACGTCCAGAACTCTTTTGGTAGTGCGCTCATGACTTTCTTGGCTGCCATCCCTCGCCACCATCTGCGAGCATGTCGAACATGTGAAAGACGCCCATGTACACGTCGCCCGGACCAAATGCATCATACCCAGTGCGAGTAATAGTGCCGTCGGCATTTCGATGAAAAACTGAATAGCCTGGCTGCATATACTTCTTGCCATCGTGATCGGTGCGGAAGCCCATTGCGTCGGTGAACGCGCATTCCGTATCGCGAATCATGCGAAACGTCCACCCACGTTCTTGCGCAATCTCGCGTTGCGAGGCGGCGGAGTCTGCGTTCATCAGCACAACGCTCGTCCGCGTGAGCAAATGATCCAGCACACCATTCAATCCATCTGCCCAGAGTGAGCAGTAGTTGCAAGACCGACCCATGTTGTGAATCACGATCAGGTCGGGCATGTCGCCAAACAACTCATCCAACGTCACCGCGCTTGACTCTCCCTCTGTGAATGCATACGCCCTATCCAGCGTCACCGCACGCGCCTTCAGCGCCGCCACTATCCGGTTCCGCACATCCATAGACTCTCTGTAGAGAGACGTGAGTTCTGCGTCATTCTGTTGCATGAGTATCTATCCTGCGTTGTTGAATTCGAACCTACTCAAAAACCACTTCTACGCCAACTGCTTGCTGCTTGCAGATTCCGTGTCGCTTGACCACTTTATTCCGCCTGCGCCTGACCAGTGCATATTCGAGTGCGAAGAATGTGATAAACCCCATGCAAGATTGAGGTCGCATCGACGATGCAATCCGGTCTTGGGTAGTCAGTGTTCAACGGAACTGGGTGGTCAGAGTAGGCGGAATCTTTAGGCAGGTATCAATCAACATAAGATGAGAGACTCACGATATGACATGACATGAAATGTAAAAGAAGTATGGACTTGCCCGAAACATCCAACAAGATGAATGCACTCCACTTGTAACGGAACATCACATGCTGAGTTCTCGCTACATCATGAAAACTTGCACACTCCTCCTCGTTGTCCTTACATGCACACAGATCGTGGTAGCACAAAAGGACTGCTCTCGGTCGCCACTAGGGCGGCTGCCTGTTTCAGACATGTCGAACTCCACGTGGAATGGAATTCGTGGCGGACTGTATCCTGAGGGACGTGCCCTTCCGCCCTCCGATAAGTTGTCACAGTATGAAACTACCATTGATGCTATAGAGCCGAGGTCTCTGGATGGATCAATAAATTCCACTGATGGTAAGATTGTGATGATTGGTGTTGGTGCATCAAATCCACGAACAGAATTCAATGCATTTGTGGCTTTGGCAACATCCGATCCAACGCTTAACAAAAGTGTGATGTTTGCAAACACATGTGTTGGCGGGCAAGGCGTGCAGAAGATGAATCAGCCCGCAGACTCATACTGGAAGAATGCAGCGCACGTGCTCGATTCGATAGGATGTAGTGTTTCACAAGTACAGATAGCGTGGATTGAAACGGACAACACGCAGAAATCCGATACCACATTCCCGGGCGCAGCTCAAGGTCTAGCCGATGATTTGTTCATACTGTGCACAACAATGCAATCGTTGTACCCTAACCTCAAGGTGATATATTTTTCTTCACGTTCCTATGCAGGATACATAGATCCGGCGACAGCACTCGCTGGCAAGGGGCTGTTGTCTCCACGAGATTACCTCAATGGTTGGGCTATCAAGTTTCTTATCGAACGTCAGATCGTTGGTACACCGGGCTATGCCTTCACGGGTGTCGCATCAGACCTACCAGCTCTAATGTGGTGTACAGACAATTGGGCCGATGGCACCACACCAAAGCTTGATGGTCTGTTTTGGCATTGTGATGATTTCTCTGGTGATGGACTTCACCTATCACCACTAGGCGAAGAGAAATCAGGTGCACGGATTCATAGTTTCTTTTCAACGGATCCTATTGCACAACGATGGTATCATGCCCAATCAACAACATCAGTTGCGGATTATTCAACGAGCGAAAATCCTCGTTCGATGTATTCTGTTGGACCTGTTCTCATTCTAGAAAGTGCAACTCCAGCTCTAGCTGCAATCTATAATGTGCAAGGGGAGCTGACTTGGACTGCATTCATCGAAAGTTCGACGCAGATTCCAACCTCTGGCTTCACGCCTGGCCTCTATCTAGTACGTATTGGAGAACGCACCTCTTTCTATCTACGCCCATGAACGAATGTCAGTAGGCATAGTGGAGATTCCGCCTAAACTGACCACCTCTTTCCGCGTCGAAGTGACCACCAATGAGTCGATGTGCGCTTGGGTGAAACAGTTGCTCTGAATGCAGGTGTTGGAGATTTGTAATATCAGCGTGTTCTTTCGTGTGCCCTCGGTTGAGAGCGTATCTGCTACCGTGGCAGTGCTGCGAGTACTATCGCACAGGCGACCTCTAGGCTCGTACGCTTGCGCCGGCAACACGGTTGTCTTATAGAGACCTTCGTGTTCGCCATGATTGGCGTTAGTTGTTCTAAACATCAAACGAACAGACGACCGAACTCATCATCCTTTCGCCCTCACACAGATAGTCTGCAATGACACGTACAGTGGTGATCTCTTTACGTGGGGTCTGCAATAGCCGCATTCTTTGCCCTATTCATTCTACATTTATCGCTACAGTACGTAACCTCATCCCAATTCTTTTCCCACTTCTTTCGCCAGCAAAAAGGCCTTTTGCAGGTGGCGCAATTCTTAGTTGGTAGGTCTTCCTTTTGTACTCTTTTCATAACTCTTTAGCCGATTGATTGAACGGGGTGATTTCTGATAGCGGGCTTTGATTGATCACGCTATGCAAATCCAGCTTCCAAATACTTTTCACATTTCTTCCAATAGGCAAAGAACGATGGGAAGTAGCCTACCACGTCATCAAACATCCATTCTCTATTGTGTTGGACTCCGGTATAGTGTCGTACTGTAGGATGTTCTTTATAATGAATTGTAGAACCAGCCAATTCAACTGCTAGTTCGGCAAGCTCCCCTACATAGACCTGAATATTGTGAATGTTATCAGCCAGTGCGAGAACAAAGGAAATTGTTTGACTACAAACAGGATATCTCTTGAAGAAACTAGGTTCTAGAACCAGTATTCTGTTTGCATTCACAGCTGAATCCCATTGACAATCTAGATTGTAAAAGTTGTACAAATACGATGGAATCGCATTGTCAATTTGTAGGGGTTGTCGTGCAGGCAACTCAGTTTCTAGAATGGGATTGCATAGAGTTGTCAGTACGTCTGGTGTACGTATGTTTTCGAACTGTTCGTATGGAACATCTAAAAACGTATCGCGTTGGTTGCTTCCGCAATACTTATTGATGTTTTCTTGATTAGCAAAGTATTTCATACTGCTAAAGCTACCGGCAACCCATTGCCAACTTAGTGCATTGCTCGCCCAATCGGCATCACGTAGATAGTAGTACATCCATTTGGCGGGCACGTTCCAATGACTTCTACCCACATTACACGCAATATTGGCTACATACATGCGCAGATGATTATGCATGTACCCAGTTTCCTGTAACTCAAGAATACCGGTATCAACGGCGTTGATACCAGTTGTAGCTGTGAATACTGCCTCAGGCAATTGCCTGTTGGTGACATTCGGTTGAACATGTTTTACATCGAAGTCAATGTCATCACCCTTTTCCATCCATACTCGTTGGAAGTAATCCCTCCATGCTAGTTCTTTCAAAAGACTCTCGCTTTGGTAGAGACTGAAACCTCTTGCAATAACCATTTGTGCTACTTGCCTAGTACTGATCACACCTCTTGAGATATAAGGCGACAATCTGGTTACCGCGCCATTCAAGTAGTTTCTTGATCGACCGTATTTCAATGGGTCGACGCCATGTATAATGGATATGATATCTCTATAGTCGGTTGAAAAGCGCATTAGTCTTATGGACCCCTACTTGCTTGAAACGCCCTTCTGACGCAACAGTTGAAATTTAGAAATCGTCTCACTTCTCTTTGCTTGATGCTTCTGGCTTACCCCTTCGTTTACTCTTTTGCGCCAAAGGTTAAAGCTGCTTCGCTTCAACTCTCTACGCATTATAGCGATGACATCTTTTTCAGCCAATCCAAACTGAAATTCAATGGCTTCGAAAGGAATTCGGTCTGCCCATGCCATTTCAATCACTCTGTCAAGTTCCGGGGTCATAGTAGAACGCATATCTTCAGTCATTGATTGTCGATTATAATTTCTTTTGACATCACGCTAACGTTATGCGGCTAGGTTTCAGTTCCTTGGGTTATAAGGAAGTACCACGTAAAGTGGCCACCACCAGATTCCGCGTCAAAGAGACCACCACTTTCTGCGGCAACGTGCTCACCCGTGCGAGGGTGAATGGACCCTGAGTTCAGTCGTCATGTTCGGTTGAGGTCGAGAACAACTCACGACCGATCATTGCAAACACGCCGTTCCCTTTGTGTCAGCACAGTCGAGTATCAAACCCGCAGGGCAAGTAGTGCCGAGGCTTAAAAGCAGTACAGCAATAGAAGATCACGGAATACAGTAGAGAAACATTCTGCCCCCTACTCGGAACTCAAGAAGATGGGGGAGGCGCGCTCTGGCCTAACTGACAAAGAGCTCCACGAGTTCTTCCGGCTCGTGCCGCTGATAGAACTTGACACGCACCTCAACTGGAGATCCTCGAAGACTTCTATGGAAAGCGCTCCACACTACTTACCTCACAAGCGTCGGTGGCACAATGGCACGCGGTGGTTGGCGAACAAATTATTACAGATGCTATTTTAGACCGCATCATTCACGACGCGCCCAAGCTGGAGCTCAAAGGCGAATCACCACGTAAACGTCGAGACACACTATCACCCGAGAACACTCAAGCAACATGCTGATATTACGAATCACCAACACCAGTGCTCAGAGCAACTCTTTCATTCAAACGAACATCAACTTCTGGGTAGTCACTTCGACGCGAAAAGAGGTGGTCAGTTTACGCGAAATCTCCACTATGAACCCCTTTGAAAGGTCAAATGAATCTCCTTTTCGTTTGCAGTCGCAATAAATGGCGTAGCCCGACAGCAGAGGCCGTTTACAAGAATCACAAGGACATCAATGTGAAATCTGCCGGCACATCTTCCTCTGCTCGCGTTGGATTGAGCGCAAAGACTGTTATCTGGGCAGACATTATATTCGTTATGGAAAAGAAACATAGACAACAAATTCTAGAAAGATATAGTGCCGAGTCACAACATAAGACCATCATCATTCTAGACATCCCCGACGTATATAGATTTATGGATCCCGAATTGATTGAGGATATCAGATCAAGCGTGGACAGTTATCTAGAATTGTAGACTCTGCTTTGCCAACGATACTGTGGACACAGTTCGTAGTGTAGTGTAAGGTATCAATTGAGTGCGAAGAGGAGCTAAATCATGAAGGCAGAAACGGTAATGAACGGTCATGCGAAAGGTGCTGCGTTGCGGAGCACCGAAGTGATTGTTTGACCAACGCTTCGACAGTTCACGGATGCGTACATGGATGTGATCCTGCAGGAGCGGGAGGTAGCTCAGCATGGAAGGAAAGGGAAGATCATACGACTTGAAGGTCTTATCGGCCAGCATGTGACTGCATGATAGATGCAGAATGAGAATGATAGATAGGGGAAGCGAGGTCTGAAGGCAAAGTCAGGAATTGATATGCCGAAGGAGCTGATACGGTTAAGCGAGTATATTGGCGTACCATGTGTCTTTTAACCGAAGGCAAGTTCCGCGATGACAACAATCACATTCATACCTGAGGTAATTGGGGTAAGCATTGAGGTCTACCCCTCTCTGCCAACGATATCATGGACATAAATCGTAGTGTAGTTTAAGGTACAATTTGAGGGCGTAGAGGAGTTGAATCATGAGGACAAAAACGGTAGCCAACGGTCAAGTGAAAGGCACTTCGTCAAGGAGCACTGAAGTGATTGTTAGACCACTGCGTCGACAGTTCACGGAAGGGTACATTGATGCGATTCTGCAGGAGCTGGAAGTAGCTCCGCATGGTGAGAAAGGAATGATCTTACGTCGAGAAGGTCTTTACAGCAAGCAGGTATCTGCGTGGAAGAAGCTGCGTGAGCGTGGTGAGAACGTGAAGCGTGGTCCGAAGGCAAGGTCAGGAATTGATATGCGTAAAGAACTAGCACAACGAGAGCGAGAGATAGCACGTCTGCGGCGCAAGCTTGAGCAGGCAGAGATCATCATCGATGTCCAAAAAAAAGTGGCATCGCTGCTGCGGTCGATGGATCAGTCCGAGGAGACGTCGTGATGGCGCATGCAGCACAGTTGAGCGAGCATGTTGGCGTGCGATGTGCGTGCGTCAGTCTTGGCCTAGCACGTTCTACGTACTACGCTCGTATGCGCCCACGCTTGCCGTCGGAAGCAAAGCCCAGGCCTCGACCGAAACGTGCTCTGAGCGACGAAGAGCGGGCTCAGGTCATCACCCTGGCAACAAGCGATGAATACGTAGACAAGTCTCCAGCTGCCATTGTCACAAGTCAGATGGACCGGAACATCTACGTCTGCAGCGCACGCACCATGTACCGCCTTCTCCACATATGGCGGTTGTTGAAAGAACGCCGCGATATCACGAGCCATCCTGCCTACAGCAAACCGGAACTGGTGGCAAGACAACCACGTAAGGTGTGGACATGGGATATCACAAAGCTCAAAGGGCCTAAGAAGGGCATCGTGTATAGCCTCTACGTTGTTCTCGACATGTACAGCAGATACATTGTCGGTTGGCTGCTCGCACTACGCGAAGACGATGCGCTGGCGCGAACCCTCATAGACGCTGCCTGCGGACATGAAGGTATCGAACGTAATCAACTCATCATCCATGCAGACAATGGAGGCGTGATGCGATCGGATACGCTCTATGAATTGTTTGACAAACTCGGAGTGCAACGCAGCCATTCTCGGCCCTATTGCTCAAATGACAATCCGTACAGCGAGAGTCAGTTCAAAACAATGAAGTATGCGCCTGCATACCCAAAACGGTTCTCTAGCTTTTCGCATGCTCAAGCGTATAGTCGAGATTTTATCGAAGATTACAACAACCAGATGTATCACTCCGGAATTGCAATGCTTACGCCGGCAATGGTGCATCATGGCCACGCACAACAGATCATCGAACAACGCCAGGTTGTACTCACGAACGCTTTCTCTATGCATCCC
>JBBRES010000066.1:0-11655 GCA_038202665.1 Kapaibacterium sp. (SeqCode)
TGTACAGCCGTTTCTTCGGCAGCAGTTGTGATGTAGGCCGAAGCATGTCCATACGAAAGCGCCGATGCCATGGGCAGTGCGCCTACAGTAACATCGAGTGCCGGGGCGTCGGTAACGCCGTGGATGAAGCAGAGGTCGACGGTGTTGGATGATGCCGACGTTGTGCGGCGGTCTTCAAACGTCATCACGGTAAACGCAATGGGCTTGGCATTTGGATCGGGGCTAGGCTGAAACTCGGTGGGCTGATACACGCCGCCTGCAACGGCATAGTGCTTGCCCACAGGAAGACGTACGAGGTAGGTAGCAAAGGCATCGTAGACGGAGGTGCTTTCGCGAAAGGCGAGCGAGATGGCATTGTCTACGTTGGCCGGCAGGTTGAGAAATGCAGATGCCGTGCGAAACGAGAGATCGTCTACCATCAGCACGTCGTTCACATACACGTCAACGACAAATGCCGCAGGGTCTGCGGCATTGTGGATGATTTGAAGTTGTGCTTGTTGCGCTGTGACGGACGCAGTCCAGGCGATGAGCAATGCGCACACGAAGATTGCGGCGCGCACGGTTAGAGCTTTCTATGAACGCTCGTTACCACGCCAAGGATTCGGAAATCATCGTGGTCTGCAATAGTGTACGGAGCGTACTTGCGGTTCTCCGGCATGAGCATAACACGGTCTTGCTCATCATGATGAAGGCGCTTGACGGTAAGCTCACCATTCAACCATGCCACCACCACATGTCCGTTGCGTGCTTCCATGCCTGCATCGATCACCAACATGTCTCCGGCAAAAATGCGAGCGTCTTCCATACTGTCGCCCGTAGCCATCACGCTATACGAGTCGCGCGGATTCGGAATCCAATACGAAGTAAAGTTGAGCTCGGTGCTTTCGCCCTGCGCTACGTCTGGGCCGGTGCCACACGGTGCGCCACCAAGGAAAAATCGAATGGTCGTGTTGTCTGCGGCGGCAAGTTTCGTAATCATGTTCCCCCCGGAAATGATGAACGGAAAAAATTATCGAAGGATGGCTCGAAGCGTGAGCGAGTCTGCATTGTCGCCCGTATAGTCCACGTCTACGATCGACGAACGGATTGAATCGTTTCGCGTGATGTAGAACACCGGCAGTGTGCTCACCACAAACTTGTCCATCATCGGATGTTTGTCGGATGACAAACGCATGCTGTAGATCGTAACGCAACGCATCGGAATATTTGCCGCAAAGAGCGTCTTCATTACCTGCGGGAAGAGCTTCTGCGTTCCCTTGCATGAGCATGCTGGTTTGACGTAGACCGTAATCTTTTGTGTGTTCGTATCGAACGACGTCTTGAGCTGATTCACAATGGCGGCATCGGGTGTGAACAGACTCGTCTCCGACGGGAACCACGCATAGCCAGCAGAGGTGTTCAATTCTTGAACTGTAATCAACTGTGCGTCTGTTGGTGGCGCCTCTGATGTGCACGACGAAAGGCCGAACAGGCTAATCGTGAAGGCGGCAAGGAGGAGGATGCTTTTCATAAGAATGACTTTCAGATCGTGGATCACCACTTCATCACATTCACTTCGTCTACGTAGACCGTTTGCTTGTTACGGAAGAGCGCCAGAACGATGGCCAGTCCAACGGCGGCCTCGGCGGCTGCAACAGCCATAATGAAGAAGACGAACATCTGTCCGCCAATACTTCCATTGTAGGCAGAGAACGACACCATCGTAAGATTCACCGCGTTCAGCATGAGCTCGAGCGACATGAAGATGATGATGGCATTGCGACGTGTGATCACACCGATAACGCCGGTGACGAAGAGTACCGCAGACAACATCAAATACCAGTCGAGAGGGATAGTAGTGGGCATCGATCGATTCCTTATTTCACGTGACGCTTGGCAAGAATCACAGAGCCGATGAGGGCCGCCAAGAGAAGCAGGGAGACCGCTTCGAACGGAAAGAGATACGTGGTAAAGAGTGTTTGTCCGATGGATTCGGTAGTGCCTATGGTGACGGCTTGCGGCGACAATGCATTCACACCCGTGGGATGCGCAAGGAGAGTGATAATCACTTGCACTGCGAAGAGTGCAGCAATCAAGGTTCCCATCACGGTTCGCAAGCTACTTCGTTCGAGAAGCTTGTGCTCGTTACCAAGATTGAGGAGCATCACCACGAACACCACAAGAACCATGATGGCGCCGGCATAGACGAGAACTTGAACGGCCGCAACAAACTGAGCTTCGAGCGTCAGGTAGAGTCCAGACAGCATGAAGAAGTGTGCCACGAGCGACATGGCAGAGGCCACCGGGTTCCGACGCGTAACTGTAAGTACGGCGGATGCAACGGCACCCACGGCAAACAAGGCGAAGAGCAGTACGTGCATATCCATAAGGGCAAATATACTACTATCCCTCAAACCGCTCCACGGTCTTGATGCCCTTGATCCTTCGGAGTTTATCGAAGATCCGCGAGAGGTGGTCTACGTCGGTGACGTAGATGGTGATGAGGCCCTCAAAGAGGCTGTCGTAGGCGTCGATGTTCACGCCACGGATATTGGTGTTGTCTACCGAGATCACGGCGCTGGTAATCTCGTTGAGCATTCCGGGTCGGTCGTCGCCCGTTACTTTGATACCCGCCATGAATTCGCCCTTGCGTTGGCGATTCCACTGGAGCTCGACCATGCGGGCCTTCACTTTTTCTTTGAGCTCTTCGACGTTGTGACACGATGTGCGGTGCACCTTGATGCCTGACCCAATGGTCACAATGCCCACCACATCGTCGCCCGGGACCGGATTGCAACAGCGTGCATAGGAGAACAAGATCTTGGCAGAAGGAATGTTGTCGCCAACGATGTACACACCCTCCGACCGATCACGAGCACTGTCTTGAAATTCTGTGAACGTGTACGGAGCAAGTGGCGCCGGTTCAATCGCTGATGTGCGCGAGAGCTTCTCGAGCACCATGGTGGAGGCCGTTTCGACGGTAAGCGTACCGGAGCCGATGGCCGCGAAAAAGTCGGACCGACTGTCGTACTTCAATGTTGTGACGATGCGCTCGAGATCATCGTCGTTCACGTGCATGTCGAGTTTCTTCGCGCGCTTCTCCCAGGCCTCCCGCCCTTCCACCACCCGTGCCCTCCGTTCCTCGTTCAGGATCCGGCGGATGTGATTCTTGGCTTTGTGCGTTATCACGATGCGTTCCCAATCTCTGTTGGGGGTTTGGTTGCGCGACGTGAGGATCTCTACCTGGTCTCCCGTGTTGAGCTTGTGATCGAGTGGAACGATTTTGCCGTTCACCTTTGCGCCAATACAGCGCGCTCCTACTTGCGAGTGAATCTCGAATGCAAAGTCGAGTGGCGTGGCGCCTTTGGGAAGAATGCGGAGCTCGCCCTTGGGCGTGAAAATGTAGATCTCGTCTTGATAGAGGTTGAGCTTGAAGCTCTCCATGAGTTGTTCGTGTGCTTGGTCGCCGGCATTCTCGAATACGTCGCGCACCCAATTGGCCCACTCTTCAAGATCCGTACTGTCTGTCCATGTGGCCGAAGCACCCGTTTGCTCTTTGTACTTAAAGTGGGCCGCCACTCCACGCTCAGCAAAGTCGTGCATGGCTCGTGTGCGAATCTGCACTTCTACGCGCTTCCCATCTGCAGAAATCACCGTGGTGTGGAGCGACTGATAGCCATTCTTTTTCGGAATGGAAATGTAGTTTTTGAATCGTTCCGGTACGGGCGTGTAGATCTCGCTTACAATGCCGTAGGCAAGAAAGCAATCGTTATTGTCTTGTGTGTCGAGGATAATGCGAATCGCAAACAGATCGTAGAGTTCGTCGAGGCGTTTTCCTTGGGTGACCATTTTCTTGTAGATGGAATACAAGTGTTTTGGTCGACCGTTGACTTCGAAACGAATGTTGTGCTCTGCAAGCTTCGCCTCGATAGGCGCAGAAAACTTTTCGATAAAGATCTCGCGGTCTTCACGCGACGTGTTGAGTTGGCGCTTGAGCTCGTCGTAGGCCTGCCGATTGAGTGTCTTGAACGAGAGATCTTCAAGTTCCCACTTGATGTTGCCCAATCCAAAACGATGGGCGAACGGCGCATAGATCTCCATGGTCTCGCGCGCCAATCGTTCCTGTCGCTCCGTAGAAAGCACGTCGATCGTGCGCATGTTGTGAAGTCGGTCTGCGAACTTGATCAGAATCACGCGCACATCGCTCACCATCGAGAGAAGAAGCTTACGATACGTCTCGGCTTGCGTGATCTCGCGACTCTTAAAGATGTCCGTGATCTTTGTTGCGCCGTCTACAATCTCTGCCACTTCCGAACCGAATTCCGCTTGAATGTCGTTGAGCGAATACTCGGTGTCTTCTACCACGTCGTGCAACAATGCCGCAACCACGCTCACATCATCCAACGGAATTTCTTTGCAGACGATCAGTGCTACCTGCAGCGGATGCGTGTAATACGGCTCACCCGATGCACGCACATCTTTTTTATGTGCGTCCACGCAAAAGTGAAAGGCTCGCGTGATCAGGTCGATGTTTGCCTTCGGCAAGTAGGACGATGCCTCTCGCAAAAGAATATCGAGATCCACGTTCTGATCTATCCCAAAAACGTGGTCATTGTTTTCTGAACCGGTCGCTGGTCGTTGTCCATTCGTTCGTGCCATGACCGAATATAGAAAAGCTGGCTATCGTTTCACCAGTGTGATATGGACTATGCGGTCTGCCGTACGAGCAATCACGAAGTACGTGGCCGCTGATAACGTGCTACCATCTATGTTCCACGTCGTACTGCCCAACGGAAGCGAGCCCTCGTGAAGGGTGGCAAGGCGGATTCCCGAAAGGTTGTAGAGCGCCACGAAGACGTTGGCCTGCTCGTCGGCCGATTGCAGGCGGACCGTGGTCCCGTCCGTAAAGGGGTTGGCGGTGGAGGTCAGGGCGAACGATGGATCCTGACCGGTTGTCTCGAGCACATTTGTTGGAATCGCACGTTTTGCGCCTTCCAACCAGGTGAGTGTTTTGTCGATCAGCGCAGTGCGCTGCTCTTCAAGAAGGACACGCGCTGGATTGATGCCAAGGATGGCCATGCGAAGGAAATTCAACTCAGACCGAACCATGGAAATGCCTATCGCATCGGTGCGTTGTAGAACGGATGTTGCGGTACTGGAATTCACGGTAAAACGAACGCTTGGCACAAACTTTCCGCCGCGGTGGTGATCAAGGCGGGGGAGCTGACAGTCGATATCCACCATGCCGGCAGAGATCGGGTCTCCCGTTTTGCCACGATACACGCGTCTACCATCGTCAATAGCATCGGCTCCTACTTCTGCGCCACCAAGCCGAATCCCATACAGATCAAAGAAGGTATTCGCGGCGGGTTCTTCAGATCGCAAGAGCAACGGATCGTCTGCAATCAAGAATGTTTCGATAGAGCGTGCTTTGAGCGAGGCCAACATTGATTCATCTGTGGCTGTGATCTCGCCAAACGATCCGCTATACCACAGCACCGTTTCTAGTGACGTAAGGGAGTCTGCAATGCGGTTGAAGAGATCTGCCGTTACGGAAACGTAGGATGTGCGCCCAGTGGCACGCACGGCGTCTTGCGGATCGAGCACCTCTGTTGTTGCGTCGTTCACACACATGCGTTTCGTTGTTTGTACGACGGCAATGAAGGACGTGCTGAGCAGTGGCAAGGAGTCGACCGTTGGCACCGAGGCCTGCACTGTGATCTCGTTGATGCCACCAAGTGAATCGGACGATATCGCAATTGCAAACGTTGAATCCGATTGTGGTCCAAGGGTCACAGATGTGGGCCAACCTATGGTCCACGTTGCCGGATTGCCCGTTGTTCCAACGTTGATGCTGTACGTGCGCGCAGCACTCTTGGAGGAGTTACTGAGTGTTGCCATAATCGTACGTGTAGACCCTGGACGGACGTATGAAATGTCTTCAACAACCGAAAGTCGGTCACTGCTCTGCGTCGCGAGTACGTTCACGCTGCCGCGAGTTTTATCAACAAACCAAATACGATGGTCAGGTCCAACAGTAATGCCCTGCAACGACAAAGCTCCTGTAGCAATCGTGCCTAGCAGTGTTGGAACAGGTGTTGAGAGATCGTACATGTAGATGTTACCACTCAACTGATCTCCAAGCAAAAGACGGTTCTCGAAAACTGCCATGCCAACCAGTTCAGCAGTGGGAATTGCGAAGAGAGAGTCCACACGTGCGCCCGCATAGATGCTGAACTCCGCAAGATCTTCTTCACTTTCCGGAGGCGCTACGGCGGCCTTTTCGAAGGAGCCTGATGTGATGTCGAGCCGATGGACAGAGTTCGTTACTGGATCGATGTAGTACAAAAAGTTCGTGGTGTGATCGATGGCAATGTGTGCAGCTCGGTCAAGTGTTGCTCGCCCGATGACCACATCGCGGTACCGACGTATGATGCCGTCTCGGTGATCGACGCCGCCCACTTCATGCGGATCTTGAAAGTCGTACCGTACAAGATCGTGGTAGAAGTTATCGAGTACCCAGAAGGCATTGCCTTGTTCGTGGACAATGCCAAGTCCTTGCGGACTTTGGTGCAGCATATCTAAGTGACTGGCCAAGAACTCGTCACTCTCTTGATACTTCGAGGCGAAGATGCTTGTGTCTGCAGACCAAAGTGTTGGACCCATGAACATGTATCGTGCGCTGCCGTTTCCTTCTTGTCCGTTTTCTGCTGTCGCAAATGCACCGTTCGACCCAAAGTCTAGCGCCTGCGTGCGCCACATAAAGTGATAGGCACGTGAGTCTTTCTTTATGCGAACGCTCATCTGGCTGGTTCCAGCGTTGTGGATGATGGCCATGGCATTCCCATTCTTTGGCTGCGCCATCACTACCCACACATCGTTAGGATGAAGAACACTCGTGTTGAAGGCAAGGTCTAGCGGTGTACTGATTCCTTGATCGGCACCGGCGACGAATGCCACCATCGGCTTCGTGTGCAGATAGTTGTCGATGTGCGACGTCGATGCCGCAACAGGGAGCGCGTTGTCGTGTTGCTCTGCGTTCACTGCAGCCGCAACAATGGCCTCTACATCCATGTAGGGCTGATCGGTGTAGCGTGCAAAGCGAACGGTGTTATGATCTACCACTAGTGTTGCATGCAAATCGAGATCCGTGCCGCCTTCCCGCCGTACCGCACCAATGGCTGTTGCAGCTTGTGCATCCGGATCGCTCAAGACGGTAAAGACGCGAGGGTCAAGGTGCTGCGCAATCATCAACCGCTCACAGATTCTTGGTGCGTCGGTGCTAAACGCCACCACGCGAATGTGGTGCGCGGCAAGGACGTTTGCATGTTCATTCAAATAGGTGAGCTGGCGTACGCAATGCGAACACGAATAGCCCAAGAAGCGCACTACGATAACTGGTCCGTCCGCCGATTGCGCGTCAATCGTCTGTTCCGTTGTAGCATCGCGTAAGCTTACCGTCGGCAGCGTACTGCCTACCGTGAACGGCGATGCATGCGATTGCATGGAATGATCTTGCGCTATCACGGTACAGGTGAAGAAGGCGCAAAGGGCGAGCATGGAGGTGAGGTTCTTCATAGGGTTGTAAGATAAGCGTTATCTGATCCTTGTGCGGCGAAGGACAACAATGGCGTGATCTGCGAAGGAAGCGGCTGGACGGAATGCGCGCAAAACGTCGTCTGCTCGCATGCACCACGATGCAAGCCGAGGCATGCGCCTAGACCATGCCCCATGATGCGGTGGTGGCGTGATGAGTCCGAGAGGTTCTGCGTGTTCGAGTGTAAAGAATGGTTGAGCCATGCGCTTGATAGCGGCAACGCTGTAGTAGGTTGACGTGAACGCCACGCCTTCTACGTGCGACGGTGCGCCGCCACGTCGGAGCCTGCGAAAGGCCCTACGTCCATGTCCGCGCAACACCGATGCGAACTCCCACAAACTGTACGGCGGCATCACAGACATCACAACAGTTCCATTGGAGGGAAGAAGGGCGGCAAGGTCGTGCAGAACAACGTCGAGCTGGTCTGTACAGTTCAATCCGCCAAAATTGCTGAAGGCGTGATCAAACGATCGTTCGCCAAGCGTTGCAAGGTTGGTGTACGAACACTGGATGGGCTCTATGCCCAGCGGTGTGAGCTTCGCACGCATCTGTTCTACCATTCCGGCGGCTGCATCGGTGGGCGTGATGCGAATGCCCCGACTCGCAAAGTGAGCGGCATCGATGCCGGTCCCCGCGTTGAGTTCAAGCACCGCATCGCCCGGTGCAAAGTAGTGTTCGGCCACATGGTAGGTTCGTTCGCGCATCCACTGCACGATAGTATTCTCTGTTTCGAGCGAATCAAACAAGGGCGCTTGTGCAGAGAACGCGCGCTCGGCACGTTCTTCGTTGGCGGCATAGTAGGGAAGTAAGGCGGCACGTTTCCAGTGTCTGCGCATCCACCGCCCAGAGCGCAGGGCGCGTCTGCCTTGTTCGCGACGTAGTACGGTGTGGACGTGACGTTGCAGTGTCCGGTAGAAGTCTGCATCGTATGTGTTCTTGAACATCAACATGAGTTCGTCGCTATCTGTCCAATTCGATTTCTCGGTGAGTTCATGTCGCACCGATTCGTAGAACGCCGTGCCAGGAAGTGGGTACGACACACTCACGCCAATCTCGTCGGGCGCGAGCTCGCGCACCATGTTGATCGTTGCGCGAATATCGCCCATGTTCTCTCCGGGATATCCGAACTGCAAGAACAATGCTGGAGAAATGTTGTGAGCACGTGCCATGGCAACCGACGTGCGAATCTCTTCGACAGTAATGCCTTTGTCCATGGCATCGAGGATGCGTTGCGAGCCCGACTCTGCACCTATCCATACGCGCTCGCATCCTGCACGAGCAAGGTTTGCTACGGTTGCGTCCTTCGTCAACAGGTCTGCTCGCGATTGAATCGTGAACGGAATGCGAATGCCTCGCGCTTCGAGGATGTCTGCAAAGTCCGCCACCCATCCGGGTTTCAGTCCAAAAATATCGTCGCAAAACCAGATGTGCTCGGGTGCATAGCGTTCATGGAGCATCGTGATTTCGTCGGCAATGCGCTGCGGACTGTACGAAGTGTAGCGAGTACCGTAGATAGGCTTTGCGCACCAATTGCATTTGAACGGACATCCACGCGTGGTGACAACGTTTAACGAAAACGGCTTGCCGTGGCGCGCGCGAAACGCGCGATACGCGTCCACGTCTACAAGGTCCCATGCGGGCAGTGGCAGTTCGTCGAGCGACCGCATGATTTCGCGCGGACGTGTGCGCACCACAACGCCGTTGCGCATCACAGCGATACCGTCTACGTCGTCTACGCCGTCGATGCCGTCTACGCCGTCTACGTCGTCTACGCCGTCGATGTTTTCAACGTTGTCATCATTGTCATCATTGTCAACGTTGTCAACGTTGTCAACGTTAGCGACGGCCATCGTGGCATCTGAGCGATGAAGTAGTTCGAGAAGTGTACGCTCTGCCTCGCCAATCATCACAACATCGGCACCGTTTGCGAGAAACAACTCCGCATGATCTGTAGCGTCGCTACTCCATACAATTGTTGTGCATCCAGCATCCTTGCCGCCTTGCAACAATTCAAAGGCCACCTCGCGCATGTTCGTGAGACACATTTTTGTGAGGTAGTTGAACCCATCGTCGTAGACCACAACGGTGTGTGGTTGTTCGCGTTCGAGAAAGGCTTTGAAGTCGGCGGTCGACGTTTGTAACTGTGTGTCAAAGAGAGCAACGCTTCTGCCCGATGCACGAAGGCAGGCGGCTACTTGGATGGTGGCAAGGGGAGGGTAGGGAGCGCCGTCGTTCCATTGTTTCGGATCGCGGCGGAGCATGTAGGAGTGGGTGAGAACCACGTCAGCCATGCAAGGTCTCCGACGTCATTCGGGTCATCAGAAGTCGGAGCCGAGCCCGATAGGCAGACATTACCAATCCACGCACATCGTCCGGCTGATACTGCGCCATGCCTTCGGTAAACGTGATGCCGCTGCGTTGTTTGCCTTCGGTACGTCGAGCGACGAAACCTTGCCACCGTGCAAAAGCCCAGCGTTCTAGAGCATCTCCCATGCGACCTCCCAACATGGCCTCTACGGCGCGCTTGAGCATCCATGTTCCGTGTGGAAGGGTGCGAGTGGGCAGGCCGCGCCAGGCGGGGAAGTAGTCGAGGATCCAGGAGTTGGCACGGACAAAGGAGGCAAGGTCTCCATTGTCTATCACAGGCAGGAGCGTGGTGATCTCGGTGGCCGTGTAGAGATCGTGTTCCTTTACGGATAGGCTACGTGCATCGATGATGTGGTTCACGCAGAAGTACTTCTTCGAGTTCAGGAGGAAGATCTTTTTGAAGGCAATGAGCATGGATCGGCAGAGCCAGAGCCGACCTGGAGCGGTGATGATGAACCAGTCGACGTCACCCGTTACATCCATGCTGCCCTTCGAGAGGGAACCGGAAATACTAATGCTGCGGGTAAACGGGAAGAGGGAGAGGAGTCGACCAATACGAAGCGCCGTTGGCATCATGCGACGAGAACGAGCTTCTCGGTCTGCCCGAACGAGCCATTGCTGCGGATCGTTGGACATAGAAAAGAGGTCGTCTGTTCTGTAGATCACACCCTGAGTTTCCAGCATATTCAAAATCGCCCGACTCTCGTCTGCGCTGACGAACGGATAGCATCCGCTTCCGGCAACGTCTTCTGCGCCCACGGGCCAGCGGAACACGTCGGCATAGGCCAAAGCATTCAACACAGACCGAATGGGTCCGTGTTCAAGGGAGCGAGATCGTTCTTGGTGGACTTTCATGTGAGTAACAACAACCGACTGCTCAGAATGTTCATACGGGTAAAAGTTACTCGTTTGTATTATTGCCAAACAATGTTCCATTCACGGTTCACGGGGTTTGCCATGAGGTTGTTGTTGGCATTCATATTCGTCGCCGGACTCGTTTTGAGTTCTTGCGGTGGAAAGCTCGACGAAGCAAAGCAGGCGATGGACAATTTAGAGTCGATGGCGAAGTCGGGAGACAAGATGCAAGAAGTGCAAAATGCAGCCGAGAAGCGGCGCGCAGAGCGGCGCGAGCGCGGAGACACCCTCGCCATGCCGTATGCAGAATTGCAAAAACTCTTACCTGCAGACATCTCTGGCTACATGGCCAAAGAGCCAGAAGGATCCAACTCCGACATGATAGGGTTCTCGATGGGTCAGGCAACGCGCAGGTACGAAAAACCCGACGGCTCGTACGTAACGGTTTCCCTCACAGACTGGAATGCGTCCGAAGCCGGTTGGACGGGTGCTACGGCATTATACTCCATGAAATACCGTAGCGATAACTCCTCGGAGAATGCTGGCACATTCCAAACCGACGATCCCCTCGTCAATGGAAGCGATCGGTTCGGCAAGCAGGACAAGAATGCCAACGTGACCTATGCCCTTGGCGCCCGTTTCCTGCTGGTGGTTGAGGCAAACAACCAGTCGGACGTGAACTTTGTGAAGAACGTCGCAGAAAAGCTAGATCTGAAAAAACTCGCTAAGATGTGACGCACTAACAACGTACTAGAAAAACAAAAAAGGCGAGAAGCATGTGCTTCTCGCCTTCGTTTAGGTGCATGTATAGTGCAAAGACCGTACCGATATTGATTGAGGCCTCATGAAAACACACT
>JBBRES010000067.1:0-11497 GCA_038202665.1 Kapaibacterium sp. (SeqCode)
AGATAGTATCCGTACTGTTCGATGTGCGTTGGCAGACGTTGAGCACGACCAAGGCCTACGGTCCATCGGAACGCCTCTGACGTTTGAACATAGAGTGAAGCGCCAACCGAGCCTGCAATGAGGAGCGGATCCATGTTCACGACGGTGCCATAGCTCTCTAGCGCTGCGCGAGAATCGGCGTCTTGGAGTGACCGTTTGGAGCCCTCAAGACGTCCATTCACACGCAACGATGCGGATGCTGATAGCGCGTGTTCAAACACTGGTGCAAGCGCCATCGTCGTTGCTTGTGCGTTGCCGATAGTGATGAGTGACGATTGCACGTTTGGATTCGCGAGTGGAATCATGATCATGTCTGCATACGCCTGCATGTTGAATGCATCGAAGGTGAGTGCAAAAAGATCCGTTCCGATTGTTGTGCTGAAGTCGCCAATAGTTCCGATGGTAGTCGTTGCTCCATACATTGGCATATACATGCCGGGCATGAACGGTCGAGACTCAATCTCAGCAACCGAGCGCGACGAGTCGTCCATCCAATGTCGAACATGATTACCATAAAGCTTCCACGTCAAGATCGAACCATGCGGGAGTTGCAACTTCCAATCGAGACTCCCAATAATGGCCTCGGCTTTACGCGTATCCATGTACATGGATGGAAAGCCAACGTTGGTGGCAAGATCTCCGATGAACGTTGCTGTGTATGTCTGCGATGGAGTGGCCTTCCATGAGGTGCCGAGAGCGAGATTGTGTTTCGTAAATCCCGATACACCAATCGTGGTGTCGCCGCCTGCGTTGTAGTCTTTTGCATCGCGAAACGTATAGCCAACACGGTATGCGACATCGCCTTGTAACCCTTGCCCCGTGCCGCCATCCGAGAAGAGCCGAATGCGTTTGCCGTTTGCATTTGCATCATAGCCGACTTCTGCGCCGCCTCGAAGTTGGCCGCCCTGTGGAGGTTGTTGCATGGTAAAGTTCAGAGCGCCACCGAGCGTAGAGCCATAGCGTACATCGCCTGTACCTTCTGTGAGTTGCAGCGCTTTCACATTATCGAGCTCTACATAGGATGTTGCAGGATCCATTTTGTCGACGCAAGCCGAATGCACTTTCATACCATCGATCGACATCGACAGTTGTCCGCCGCGAAGGCCGCGCACAATGGGTTCGAATGCGAAGGCTGCTCGTTGAATGAGCCCCGCGCCAGCTTGCGACATGAGATCGTCGATACTTCGCATTTGCGAGCGTGGTGTTCCCGGTGTACAGGCAACTGCACAGTTATCGGCTTCAATCACAACCGTCTGTTTTGTGTACTGAGCAGTATCTTTTTTTGTCGAGTCTGCGTGAACAGAAAGAAACAGTAGCGGTATGGTTGCGAGGAAGATCAAAAAGTAGTGGGGAAGTCGTGCGAGTGGTGGAAGGCGGAAAGGCTAGTGGTGCTTAGTGCATTGCCGAGGCATCGCGCATCGCATCTTGCCACGTACGGCTCTCTCCTGTAAAACTAATCTGAGCGCGATATCGCTCTTCGTCAGTAGCGAATGCCGCATAGTTCAGTCCCATAGGGGATTTGATCATTGCGCTATGCAAGAAGAAGGCTGTCGATGCATCGATGAGTGTGCCTGGTCGAATGAAATCCGTCACCCATACGGAGTGGAGTCCATCCATTCCCCCCGATCGTTTGGCAATCCATTGAGCGAGGCATTCAGGACTGTCGAACATTACGACTTTTCCCGTTTGTGTAACCGCCTCTGCTCCAAATTTCTGATCCTCGACCTCCATCTTACACTGTGTGCATTGGTCGCTTCCATAGCGCAGTGGCTGAGGTGCCGGCTTCGTACACGCCGTGAGCATCACAGCGAGGGCAATCACAAGGATGGTGTTCATGATGCCTCAACTCGTGGTTTCATATAACATGCGAAAACGGTGATTGCCATTCCAAGCCCAAGGATCATGAAGCCTGTATCGGGCCATGAGCGGGCGGTGAAATTCAGAAGCTCTTTCGAGCCTATCAATGGCGGCACGTACGTCATGTCTTCGATCTTGATGATGGCATGCGGATCGAGATTCGTCCCGTAGTCCACTTCCCAACTATAGAAGTCGTACAAACCAACACAGCCGGCAAGGGCAACGAGAACAAGCCAACCAACAACAACTTTCCGTTTACCGATAAAGGCAGCTGCAAGGCCGAGCACGGAGAGGGCGATCACCAATGGCGGCATAATCGTTAACTCTTTGATACTGTCTGGCTCGATGCGCTTCATCCCAATGTAGTGATTCAGATTGTTGATGTTGCCGAGATCGTTCTCTTTCTTTCCTTCGATCTTGTTGATGTAGATCTTCATTCCGAGTCCGTAAGGAGGCGGATACTGCGGTGCTTCAAGTTCGATACTCCACATGGGAAGAATGAACAACACAAGAGGAGATAGAGCGCCAATGACGACGAGAAGACGTGCGAGTGGTTTCATAGTGGTCGGGTTCCGGCCGACTGCGGAGAGAGAGGGGTTTCCCACTCTCTCTCCGCAGTACAGTGGAGAAGTCTTAGTTGGAGGTGAGTGGAGTGTTCGATCCCGGAGGCGAAACGCGAACATAGCCTTGCATTTCTTGGTGCAGTGCTGAACAGAAGTCCGTGCAGTAGAACGGATGAATACCGGGATATTTTGGCTCCCACTTTAGCGTGAGTGTTTCACCTGGCATGATGAGCAACTCGGAGTTGTTGTTGCCAATCACGGCGAATCCGTGCGGTACATCCCAGTCTTGTTCGAGGTTTGTGATGTGCCAGTACACAACGTCGCCCACCTTGACGCCTTCGATGTTATCAGGCTTGAAGTGTGAACGGATGGCCGTTGCATAGATGTGAACTTCGTTGCCCTTGCGTTCGACGCGACAGTCCTTCTCGGAGCGTGTTACGTATGGGTGGTTGTTGTCTTTGAGCTGGAACACTTTCACTTGCTTCGACTGAATCATCTCTGCCGGAATTGCTTGTGCATAGTGTGGCTCGCCGATAGTTGGGAAGTCGAGGAGCAACTTCATCTTCTCGCCAGAAATGTCGTAGAGCTGCGCAGACTGCGCCAGCTCGGGACCTGTTGGCAAGAACCGATCCTTGGTGATCTTGTTGTAGGCGATGACGTACTTGCCCCATGGCTTTTTGGAGTCGCCGCCAGGAATGCAAAGGTGGCCAATCGAGTAGTACGTTGGTACGCGGTCGAGGACTTTGAAGTCCTTCAGCGACCATTTCACGATCTCTGACGACACGAACATCGACGTATATGCATTGCCCTTCCCATCGAACTCTGTGTGCAGAGGTCCAAGGCCTGGCTTCTTTACTTCGCCGGCAAGACAGTCTTTGTAGTTCAGGACCGGGATTCCATCGATCTCTTTATCAAATTTCTTGGCAGCGATCGTGGCCGTCATCTTGGAGAACGACATTACTGGGATAACAGTTGAAAGCTTGCCACCGCCCACGATGAGTTCGCCAGATGGATCTACGTCGCAGCCGTGTGGACTCTTTGGCGTTGGCATGTAGTACATAATGCCAGGGCATTCAGCAGGAGTAAGAATGGTAACACCATTCATGATTTCTGAAGATGCCATTTGCGTTTTGTCGTTGAAAACATTGTGTGCGTATCTGGCATCCATCTTTCTACCCTTGCCCTGAGCTACATACTCTTCGCACTTCTTCCAATTGATCGCAGCGATGAAGTCTTTGTCGTTCTGACTTGCATTGGCTTCGAGCATCGTATTCGCTTGCTCTGTGTTGTAGCAAGAGAAGAACATCCAATCATGCGAGGGTCCCTTGCCCGCATGTGCCAGATCGTAGTCAAAACCAGGAACAAGAATCTGGAACGCAAGACTCAGGTTGCCCGTAGCCTTGTCTACCCGAATGAAGCTAATCGTGCCTTTGAAATTCTCTTTGTACGTAGAGATGCTCACATCCTGATTTGGTATTGGTAGCGAGAATCGCGTTCCTGCAACAATGTATTCGCTGTTCTCGGTTGTGAACGGCGAAGAGTGATTTCCAGAGCTGTTCGGAATCTCAAGGATTTCCTTGGTGCGCATATCGGAAAGATCGATGCGTGCAACGCGCGGTGTGTTGTTTGCATTTCCAAAAATCCACTTGCCATCTGGCACACCATCGTTCATCGACATTTCCGTGTGGTGGAAATCGTCCCATGGAATGAATCCATGCGATGTGTTCAACATTGGCTTCGTTTCTTCTGAAAAACCCCAACCACTTTCAGGATTGACAGAGAATACTGGAATGACACGGAAGAGACGTCCGCTTGGCAAACCATAGACTGCCAACTGACCACTGAATCCACCAGATACGAAGTTGTAAAACTCGTCGTATTTGCCAGGTGCCACATAGACGCGCGATGCTGCATCGCCTGCTGCGCCAATGTGCGCTTTGTCGCTCTCGGAACATCCCGAGATGATGAGAGCGAACAACGACAGCACCAAGGCCGCCGTTATCGATCGTATCCTTTTCATAGTACCCACTCCATAGTTGAAAGAATGTAATGTGATTCGAGCAGTTCTTACTTGCGTTCGTCTCCAGCCTTGCGCAGAAATTCAAGTACATTCCGTGCGTCCTTTTCGTCAACACTTTGATTTGGCATTTTGAGGAGATACGTCTGCAGTAAACACTGCACCGTATCATCGTTGTTGATCATGGTCTCTGTGTCGAGGATCATGTTCATGATGTATTCAGGTGGGCGACGTTGTGTGACCTTCCCAAGCGCCGGACCTACATAGCGTTCGTCGAGCTTATGACATGCCGTACACTTCACGTCGAAGATGTCTACTCCGGCCTTTACCATAACAGGGTCCACCTTTGGACCAACATCCACATGCTGAATCTTGTAGTACGCCGGCTTTGCCTTCGTCGCTTCTTCTGCTGGCTGCCCGGCAGCCCCTTCTTCAGTCTTCTGCTGCGAACACCCGCCAATAGCAAGGGCGGAAAATGCCAAAAGTAGTATGATGCGGTTCATGACGTTTCCTAGATGATTGTTAGGAGAGGTTGATCGAGCTTTGAAAATAAGACAGCATTCTCGATAAAGACGTGCTGCATGAGATCGTCGCAGAATTCGTGCAAGAGGTGATACGACGCCTGATGCGTCTGGCAGGCACCGACCGGCGGCGTAAAGTTGTTCGTAATTGAACGCATCCGCTCCAGCTTCTTACCTACATCTGCATGCTCCATTTCGTGTTTGCTCACTTCTACACGCATTGTGTGAAAGGTGCTCACGTCAAACGGTATTCCACTGTCGTTTGCATCGGACCATGCCCGCATGTGCGGAAAGAGCATTTCTTCTTCGTCTTGTAAATGCCCCTGTAGTGTTTGCACGAGATCGTCGAACAACTCACTAATCGAATGAATTTCTGGAAATCGTTCACCATGCTTCGTACGAACTTTCGCAAGCTTTTCACGGATTACTGGTGTGGCAGACCTAACGTAGTCGTGATGATTGTGCAAGATATAGTCTACAAGAAAGCCTGTCTTCCATAAATCCATATGGAGGGAAGCGGTTCCCTCGGATGAGCTCAGGGCATTGAGGGCTTGTTGCACGGTGGCAAGGTCTGCTGATGCCGTTGTGCATGCTTCTTCGAGTGTACGCTTCCCACCGCAACAGTAGTCGATTCCATTGCGAAGGAACACTGCCGATGCCGAAGGGAGCGCGCGAACGATGTCGCTTACGGTGGTTGAGCTGTTCATGCGTTGTATGACCTTTTGAGAAAATGATCAATTGTGATAAGAGAGTCGCGAATCACCAAATAGTCGTCAGTGTTTACAAACTGATACGAAATCCTTCCGTTTCAATTCGGCGAGCGAGGTCGAACAGACTTGTCGATGAAAACAACAGCTGCAACCTTTTTCGCTCGATTGCCCACGCGTTGTGAAGCGGACAAGGTTTTGCATTCCCACAACCCGGTAAGCCCAGAATACATCCATTGAACAACGATGCACCATCCATGTGAACGATGATGTCGTACAACGTTATAGCCTTCGGATCCAAGCCCAATGCCACGCCGCCTTTGGCACTCCTTTGTGACGTAAGAAT
This sequence comes from Kapaibacterium sp. (SeqCode), assembly GCA_038202665.1. Classification (GTDB taxonomy): domain Bacteria; phylum Bacteroidota; class Ignavibacteria; order Kapaibacteriales; family Kapaibacteriaceae; genus Kapaibacterium. Next base: position 6,051 of record JBBRES010000067.1, read on the forward strand.
CTCGGTTTGCGAGAGCTGCGCCAATATTTTTTTCAGGAAGTGATAGGGGATTGCGAGCTCCGCAGCGATCTGCGAAATCGGAACGTACGAACCTTCTTTGCCGTGGATCGTGAGATAGGCAAGAGACTGAATGGCGTACATGGAAGCTTTTGACAGCATTCGTGGTATTTGATTGGGGATAAACGACTCTCCTATCACAAATATAGGGACTTTTTTGAGCCACCGCAAGGACTTGTAAAAAAAAATCTGCGATAGACTCACTTCGATAACCTAGTTTACCATTCTCTTATGTCTTTGATCAACAGAAAACGTCGGCGTCCCACAGCCACACACGCACTACACGTGGGAATGATGCTGCATCAGGCCGCTTCTCGCTGGCAGCGCATCGCGAACGAAGCCCTGTCTGAGTTTGGAATCAACCACACACAGTATCTCATCCTCTGGGGAATTCACACACTACGCTTGGAAGATTTTATTCCAACGCAAGTGGAAGTGTCGTCGTTTACTGGCACGGATGTGATGCTTACCTCAAAGACCTTGCGCACTCTCGAAGATCTTGGTCTTGTGATCCGTGTACCGCATCCAACTGATACGCGAGCTCGCTGTATTTCGCTGTCAGATCTCGGAGAGTCCACATTCCAACGAGCCGAAAACCTTGTTTCCGAAGTTGAGCATCGGCTCTTTAAACACGCAGACCAAGAAGCCCTACGCGCGCACCTTGTCTCACTTCTTGGTACCGTGCCTATCTAAACGAGCTCTCCACCCCACATTTCCTTCCCGGCAGCCTCCCGGCAGCCTCCCGGCAGCTTCCCGGCAGAAATTCATAATTCTTCTCACTTCTCACTTCTCACTTCTCACTTCTCACTTCTCACTTCTCACTTCTCACATTAACTCGCTTCTCATGATTTCCCTCATCACCTCCCTCCACTACGTTCGCACGGCGGCCATCCGTCCGCGGGTGACCGTTGCCGATCCGGCTGCGAACACGCGAGCGATCTTGGAGCACCTCGATCAGTGTGTGATTGATGGTGTGAACGTGGCTCTGTTTCCTGAACTCTGCGTGACGGGGTATTCGTGCGCCGACTTGTTTCGGTCGCCAGACCTCCTTCATGCCGCAGAACATGCGATAGAACTCGTTCGCGAGTGGTCGGAACAAGGCGGTCCACTTATCGTCATTGGCGCCCCACTCCAGGTTGGAACCAAGCTTTACAACTGCGCCATCGCGATCTGCAACGGTACTATCCTTGCCGCCTTCCCGAAGACCTTCCTACCGAATTCCAACGAGTATTACGAAGCGCGATGGTTCGCCAGCGGTGGTTCGCTGCAGCAAGACGTGATGCGACTGTGCGGTCAAGATGTGCCGATCGGCATAGACATTCTGTTGGTGGATTCGAACGACCCAACGTTGACCATCGGTGTGGAGATCTGCGAGGATCTATGGGTTGCCGAGCCACGCAGCGGATCGATGGCCGTAGCCGGCGCAACAATGATCCTGAACCCCAGCGCCAGTAACGAGATCGTTGGCAAGGCTGCGTATCGACGTGCACTCGTGGCAATGCAAAGCGCGCGCACGTACACGGCCTATGTGTATGCAAGCGCCGGTGCGTGGGAGTCCACAACCGACACCGTCTACAGCGGACATTGCATGATTGCAGAAGCAGGTGAAATGGTGGGCGAGGAGGCAGGGCTCTCGTTGCATGATGCGGCTGTAATCGTCGACGTTGATGTTCAGCGTCTGGTGACAGATCGAATGGCAGACACGTCGTGGTCGCAACAACATTCATCCGTTGCATATCGAACGATCGAGGTAGACGTACCGTCAACGTCGAAGTCTACCATTCAACGTCCGATCAACCCAATGCCATTTGTCCCTTCGGCTGCCGCAGACCGACATGAGCGGTGCAGAGAGATTCTTACCATTCAGGCCACAGGGCTGGCAGTGCGCTTAGAACGTGCGCACTCTACAACATGCATCGTGGGACTTTCGGGCGGCCTTGATTCTACGCTTGCACTCATGGTATGCGAACGCGCAATGACGATGCTCGGTCGGTCGATGTCAGACATCCACACCGTAACAATGCCAGGCTTTGGCACAACAGATAGAACGTTGGCGAACGCTCGTGCACTCGCATCGTCGATGCAATGCACGCTGCATGAGATCAGCATCATACCTGCCGTTACCCAACACTTCTCTGATATCGGACATAGCATGGACGACCATTCCGTTGTGTTTGAAAACGCTCAAGCGAGAGAGCGCACACAGATCTTAATGGATATGGCCAATCAATGGAACGGCCTCGTGATTGGTACTGCTGATCTCTCGGAGATTGCCTTGGGATGGAGCACCTATAATGCCGACCATATGTCTATGTACGCTGTAAATGCAGGGGTGCCAAAGACGTTGGTGAAGTATCTTATCGGGTGGTATGCCGATCAAGATGTGAACTCACTGAGTCGTGCAGCCTTGCTTGACATCCTTGCCACGCCTATCTCTCCCGAATTGTTGCCCCCATCTGCAGAAGGTGGTATTGCTCAGCGGACAGAGGATGTGGTGGGACCGTATGAGCTGCATGACTTCTTCCTCTACCAGCATGTTCGGATGCATGCCAGCGTACAGAAAATACTTGTTCTTGCTTGTATTGCCTTTGAAGGGCGATATTCGGTTGCAGAAGTGGGCACTTGGTTACGTGTGTTCTTGCAGCGGTTCACCACGCAACAATTCAAGCGTTCTTGTATGCCGGACACTGTTAAAGTTGGTAGAATAGCCCTTTCACCTCGAGCGGATTGGAGAATGCCAAGCGACGCAAGTCCATCTGTTTGGCTCGAAGAACTCGATCGCTGCTTAACGAACGGTCAATTTTCGTAGGTTTGCTCCGTGGCACAAACACACTCAAACAATAAGCCGATCATTCGTATCGTGATTGCCGACGATCACGAGATATCACGCATTGGTATTCGCCGCTTGCTATCTATCTCTCCAGAGATCGAGATTGTGGCGGAAGCAGTGCATGGTACTCAAACGGTTGATCTTGTGAAGTCCCTGAAACCTGATGTTGTCTTGATGGATGTAATGATGCCCGGAGTTTCCGGCATCGAAGCAGCACAACGCATCAAACAGGATTCAACAGATGTACACGTGATCATGCTCAGCTCTGCAGAAGACGAGCAATCCGTGGAACGCGCCCTCTTTGCTGGTGCCGATGGCTATCTCTCCAAAGAGGTTACATCGCAAGAATTGGTGGATGCCATTCGTTCCGTGATCTTGGGTGAGCGCGTCTTTAGCCGCAGCATCCTGAATCGTCTTGAGGGCAAAGCTCAGTCCAGTGCGGGCGGAGACATGCCAATCAGTCTCACGAAACGAGAAGAAGAGATTGTCTCGCTCGTTGCAAAGGGGATGACGAGTCAAGAGATTGCAAAGAAGCTCTTCATTTCTCCGCGGACCGTGGAAACGCACCGCGCGCGTATCATGGACAAGCTTGGTGTGAACAACGCAGCCGGTCTCGTGCGGTTCGCTCTCCTTCATAGTGCCTACTTCAACCTCAATAAGCAATCGTCAGACGCCTGACGGTGAACCCTGTATCGCAGTATCTTCGCCCCGATGTTGTAGCTCGACTGGGCTCGCTGGAGCTACGCGCACGCATGGTGGTAGAGGGCTTCATTACCGGTCTCCATCGGTCTCCATTTCACGGGTTCAGCGCAGAATTCTCTGAGCACCGTGCCTACCGTCCTGGCGATGAACTAAAGCATATCGATTGGAAGATCTACGCGAGGACCGATCGGTTTTACGTCAAACAATTTGAAGAAGAAACCAATCTTCGTTGTCTTGTAGCGGTTGATGCAAGTGCATCGATGCGATACGCGTCCGAAGGAATGGTCAGCAAATTCGACTATGCCACGTCGATGGCTGCTGCCTTGATGTATCTGGTACTCCGACAACGAGATGCGGCAGGCCTTGCGATCTACAATACCGACGTGGTCTCTTACATGCCACCGCGTTCAAAGATGTCGTACATCCAGGATTTGTTGCGGACGTTGGGCAGCGTTACACCTTCTCAACAAACCGGAACGGCAACATCGTTGCATCACATTGCAGAGCGGCTCTCACGTCGCGGCCTTGTGGTGATCATCAGCGATTTGTTTGACAGTGCCGACACGATCCTTTCCTCCTTACGCCATTTCCGACACGACCATCATGATGTGCTTGTGATGCACGTTATGGATCCGCGTGAAGTGGATTTCGATTTGGGAGCCGCTTCTGTGTTCAAGGACATGGAAACAGGCGAAGAGCTTACCACGCAACCGCAAATGCTGCAGCGTTCCTACCAACACGTAGTAGCGGAGTTCTGTCAGACAATCAGACGCGGTTGCTTTGATCAAAACATCGACTATGTTCGGCTAACGACGAGCACGCCATTCGACGTGGCGCTCACAGAATACATTGCTTCACGAGCACGAGTACGAGGATGAAGGCGCAAGGATTGCATACGGCCATCGTAACACCATTTACTGCAGATGGTGAACTAGACAAAGCGTCATTCTTGCGTTTGCTCGACATGCAGATTGATGCCAGAGTTGATGGCGTTGTGGTGTGCGGTTCAACAGGCGAAAGCGCAACAACGACCATGGCAGAAAAGGTGCAGTTGTGGCAATGGGCCGTTCAACACTGTGCCGGGAAGATCTTGGTGACGGCGGGAACAGGCACGAACGATACGCGATCCACGATCGAGCTCACGCACGCTGCAAAGCAAGCTGGCTGCGATGCAGCATTGATTGTTTGTCCGTATTACAACAAGCCATCACAACATGGAATCGTGTCGCACTACACAGCTGTGGCCAACGCTGTTGATATTCCCATCATCATGTACAACATCCAAGGTCGTACGGGTGTGAACATGACGGCCGAAACACAAGTGGCTATTGCGCGCGCATGCAGCAATGTAATCGCGACCAAAGAAGCATCGCAAAATCTTGAACAGATGTGTCAAATCATTGCGCTTGCACCCGAGCACTTCTCGGTGCTTGCAGGTGACGATTCGCTCGCCCTTCCTGTGATCGCCTGTGGTGCCACTGGCGTGATCGCGGTGATATCCAACTATCAGCCTCGTACATTCGGAGAGCTGATTCGTGCAGCGTTGCGCGGAGATCTTGCTACCGCACAACGCCTTCAGTCGCAGCTCATGCCATGGTATTCCGTGAACTTCATAGAGCCCAATCCGATTCCGGTAAAGTACATTCTGCACGCGCGCGGATGGATAGCCGACGTGATACGACTTCCGCTGGAACCCGCAACAGCAGCCACTCGCAGCACACTTGATGGTATGCTTGCCCAGTTACCTCCCGACGCCTAATGGCATCGCTCCCATTCCCGAAGATCATGGGCGTGGTGAACGTAACGCCCGACTCATTCTCTGATGGAGGACGGTTTTCGTCACGTCGTGATGCTATTG
>JBBRES010000068.1:0-11486 GCA_038202665.1 Kapaibacterium sp. (SeqCode)
GCCGCCACCATCCGCATATCACAACTCCACGGAAAGGGAGATCTGGAGGGTGTGAAGGCGGCAGGTGTGGCCGCAATGGTTTTGGTGATCATCTATAATGTGATCACGGCGGCACTGTTCCTGACGCTGCGACACCAACTCCCGTACGTCTACGTGAACGATCCGGCCGTAATCGCCCTCGCCGCACAACTGCTCATCTATGCAGGGTTGTTTCAGATTTTCGATGGCATGCAGACGGTTGGTCTTGGCATTCTTCGAGGTGTGAACGACGTGCGCATTCCAACCATTATCGCGGCTATCGCCTACGGACTCGTTGCACTTCCCGTGAGCTATATCTGCGCATTCCCTCTCGGCATGGGCGCACCTGGAATTTGGATTGGCTACCTTGTTGGCTTAGCCGTCGCCGCGGCGCTATACGCGAAAAGAGTGCTTCGTTTTCGGCACTGATGAAGTGGCATTGAACGAAAAAGAAATCCTTCACTGTCGGCACGAACGAAGTGCTCGGCACACTCGCCGTGCGAGATCGACATTGGCATATGGCATTCTTGTGCTCCATAACGTTGCGACGCAGATATGCGACTTGTTCGACATAGCAAAACGATATGCGCTATATTCAGGAAGAGCATCGCGCGAAGAATTCCACTTCGGCGTCTCAAGCAAACTCGAACGAACATAAGGCCGCACCAGCCACTGATACGAGATTTGCGCTTATTCCGAAGAACACAAAAGAGGACACACAAATATGACAATCGCCATTATCATCACACTTTGCATTCTACTTCTCCTTGCGTATGTGTTTGACCTTACCTCCTCCAAGACGAAAGTGCCGTCTGTGATTCTGTTGTTGTTGTTGGGTTTCGCCATGCGGCAGGCTTCTCAGTTTCTCGGAATAGTCATTCCAGACCTTACACCATTCTTGCCGGTATTCGGAACTGTTGGTCTCATTCTTATTGTGTTGGAGGGTTCGCTTGAGCTAGAGTTCAATGCGTCGAAAGCTTCGCTTATCAAGAAGTCCTTCGTCGCGTCGCTATTGCCAATGCTGCTCTTAGCTGGTTTGCTCTCTTTTCTGTTTCAGTATCTCGGCACTGCGTCGTGGAAAGACAGCCTCACCAATGCCATTCCACTTTGCATCATAAGTAGTGCCATTGCCATTCCGAGTGTAAAGTCCCTCTCTCCATACAACAGTGAGTTTGTGATATACGAGAGCAGCTTGTCCGACATTCTCGGCGTTCTATTCTTCAATTTTATCGCTCTGAACGATAGCTTTGGTTTCAGCACGTTTGCTCACTTCGGTTTGCAGCTCATCATCATTACCGTGATTTCGTTTGTCGCAACAATCGGTCTTGCCTTCCTGCTCAATCGAATCAATCATCACATCAAGTTTGCCCCCATCATCCTGCTTGTCGTCCTTATCTATGCACTTTCAAAAGTGTATCATCTGCCTGGGTTGATTATCATTTTAGTGTTTGGCCTGTTCCTTGGGAATCTCGATGAACTCAAGGGATTCAAGTGGATTGAAAAACTCAAGCCAGACGAATTGGACAAAGAAGTAAAGAAGTTCAAGGAGATCACGATTGAAGGTGCTTTCTTGGTGAGAGCGCTGTTCTTCTTGCTCTTCGGCTATCTCATCCAAACAAAAGAGCTGCTGAACGCAGACACAATACTTTGGGCCGTCGGAATTGTGATCGCAATACTTGTCTTCAGAGCAGTGCAACTAAAACTGTCCAAACTCTCGCTCTCTCCACTACTGTATATCGCTCCTAGAGGCCTTATTACTATCCTCTTGTTTCTTGCTATTGAACCGTCACAACGCATTCCACTGGTGAACAAGTCTTTGATTGTCCAAGTAATCGTCTTAACGGCACTCGTAATGATGATTGGACTTATGACAAACAAAAAAGCGCCTTCTACTGCCTAACTCCCCACTTTCCTTCCCGGCAGCTGCCGGGAGGCTGCCGGGAGGCTGCCGGGAGGCTGCCGGGAGGCTGCCGGGAAGGATGTCACATTTCACTTGTCACTTGTCACTTCTCACTTGACTTCTCACTTGTCACTTCTCACTTGTCACTTGTCACTTCTCACTTGACTTCTCACTTGTCACTTCTCACTTCTCACTTCACTTGTCACTTTCCTTCCCGGCAGCTGCCGGGAAGGAATTGTAGATTGTGTTATCGGCTGATAGCGAGTGTTTCGGTTGTAGTTGTACCGTGCGAACGCCGTGTAACAAGGTAGATGCCGCTGCTCAGAGAGCGAGCATCTATGCGGTTCACAGAGCCGTTGGACTGTGAAACCACGATGCCTCGAGTGTCGAAGATGGTGATATCGTCGTCGGCCAGTGCATTGCGGAAGGCGAAGGCATCCGAAGCACGGTCGTAGCGGACAGCGAAGCTAGTTGCAACGTCCACATCGTTCACATCTGTAGTGGTGCCCGTAGCAGTCCACCGGCTGACAGAGTCACCTTCGTATGCGTCGGACGAGAGCGTCACGTCTACAACGTGTGCGCCAGTGGTTGAGCTCTTGTAGCAAGCGCGCTTGACCATGACTTGCGCGCCACCGGCGATTGTGATTGGTAATGCGGGATCTGTAGGATCTGTAAGGGTAAAGGATGGATCGCTGAACGTGAACTTCGACACGACAACATCGAAGTTGCCGCTATTCATCACGCGGAGCCCTTCCTCCTTACATACTTCCATTCCTTGTTCTACGTTGCCAACATTCCAATCGTCCACACTGATACGAGGCACGCCAACTGTACCACTCAGAGCGATACTTGACGATGAGCATGCCGTGGTGATCACGAGTTGATCATTCACAGCACCCGTGGCAACCGTCGTTGGCTTGAATTCAACGACCACATCCCGCGAGCCACCAACTGGTAGGACAAAGGCTGGAGGAGAGCCCCCGCTCACCACTTGGTAGCTCGAGCCGCCCGCAAGGGCGATAGATGTGACAGAAAGGGGTTGTCCGGTTGTGTTCGAGAGTGTGACGGTCTTGCGGTCTGTTCGATCAATTCGTACAAGACCGTGATTCACAGAGGTAGTGGAGAGGGCGGGAGAGGTGGCAGGGATGGTAAGTGTGTCGAAGGAGATGTTATCTGCCCAGTCTGTTATGATGACCACCGCATAGCCATCCTTTGAAGGATCGACGAGCGACACATCGAAAACGAACGACTTATACGCGTTGTCCTTGGGAAAGAACGAGTCTGTAATCAGCGTGAGCTTTACGTTCTTATTGCGTGGGTCTGCACTCAGGGCTATGCCTTTCAAGCCTCGATCGACTTGATCCGTTGCTGCCGGCGGATTCGTGGGAGGGTCCGGGATATTGCGTCGCTCTGTGGCAGTGTATTGCCACATACCGCAGGATTGCGCTACACGCGTGAATTGTGGCGCCAATTTGTCGACGCCGGCCACGATGATGTTCTGTGCCAAAGCTGGCATGGAAGCGGCGAGGACCATCGCCGAAGTTAGGATCAATGAGCGCATACGCACCTCTTTTGGTTGAATACTGTCCCGAGTGTCTTCATACCAAACAACATGAAGAGTGCGGAATGGTTTCATACAAAAAACATAGAGGGAATAATGCATCTGACTGTCTGAGGACATTTGGAGCCGTATCTTTGTTGCCTATGCGCATTGGTACTGCTACTGTTGAAAAAGGTGTCCTTCTCGCTCCGATGGAGGATGTGACCGATCTGCCCTTCCGTGTTATTTGCAAACGGTATGGTGCCGACATCGTGTACACGGAGTTTGTCTCTTCCGAGGGGCTCGTGCGTGACGCACGTCGCTCACTTGAAAAGCTACGCCTTGCCGATGAAGAACATCCCGTGGCAATCCAGATTTTTGGCGGAGACATCAACGTGATGGTCGAGGCAGCGATCCGAGCTGCAGAGTCGGGACCCGACTTTATCGATATCAACTTTGGCTGCTGGGTGAAGAACGTCGTGGCGCGTAACGCCGGCGCAGCATTGTTAAAAGATCCACCACTCATGGCGCAACTCACTCGTGCAATTGTAGACGCCGTGAAGTTGCCGGTAACCGTGAAGACGCGACTCGGATGGTCGAAAGATTCGATTGTCATTACCGATGTTGCGCAAATGATGGAAGATGCAGGTGCTGCCGCACTCACGGTGCATTGTCGCACACGCGACATGGGTCATGACGGAGATGCAGACTGGACGTGGATTCCAAAAATCAAACGTGTGGTAAACATACCGGTGATCGTCAACGGCGATGTGAAGTCGCCCGAAGACGCGCTTCGCGCATTCGAGACTACCGGCGCAGATGCCGTGATGATAGGTCGTGCCGCCATCGGCAACCCCTTCATTTTTCGCAGAGCACGTCACCTTATCGATACCGGTGAACTCCTACCATCGTTCAATCCACGTGAACGCATCAACGTTTGCTTGGAACATCTCCGACTTGAATTAGAATCCAAACCGCAAAAACGTGCGATCCATGAATTCCGCAAACATTATGGTGGCTACCTCAAGGGATTGCCTAACAACTCTCCCGTGCGCCAAGTAGTGGTTACGTCGGAGTCGTACGATGAGATTGCCGAGCGAATGCTGCAGTATGCTGACGATCTTGACTTGCGAGTGTCTGCGTGATCGCTCACGATCATTCACTGGTGAGAACAGTCCGTCATGCTCTCGAGAGCATGCACTGCACGAGTCGTATCGTTCTCTGCGCCGTCAGTGGTGGCCTGGATTCCATGGTCATGATGCACGTGATGGCGGCCTTGCGCGACGAACTTCGTCTCTCGATCATCGTCGTTCATATCAACCATGGGTTGCGTGGTATAGCGTCGGATGATGATGAACGCTATGTGATTGCTACGGCAGATTCACTTGGACTTTTGTGTGTTAGCATGAACGTCGACGTGATGCAGCATGCACACACAAACGGCATGAGCACCGAAGAAGCTGCGCGCCATCTTCGCTACACTGCATTCGAACACATGGCTATAGAGCACAGTGCTCAGATAGTTTGTACTGCGCACACAATTGATGATCAGGCGGAAACATTCATCCTGCATCTCGCACGAGGATCCGGACTGCACGGCCTTTCCGCCATGCCGCCTTCCCGCTCATTGAAAAACGGACTGGTGCTCATGCGTCCACTGTTGAATGTGCGTCGCAGCGAGCTTTTGGAATGTGCGCATGAGCACGGGTGGACGTGGCGCGAGGATGCGAGTAACGACGATGTGACGTTTCTGCGCAACGCCGTTCGCAAAAACGTAATGCCCGTGTTGCGCGATGTGTTTGGTGCCAATGTTGCATCGTCGATTGCAACGAGTACCGCGTTGTTGCGAGAGAGCCGAGAGATTGTCGATTCCATCGTGCGTGACTACGTTCAACGCATCATCACGATCGACGGGCGCACCGTACACATGCAGGTTGACGAACTTGTTGCCCTCCTTCCCGCCTTGCAACATGAAGTGATCAGAGTGGCTTTGCGACATGCTCTGGGTGTACCGCCCGACCGTACGATGGTAGCGCGCGTGGAGCAGCTCTTGAAGGCAGAAACAGGAAGTACGGCATCGCTTCGCACGTCGTTTTATGCTGTGCGAGAGCGAGATCGAATCGTGATCTCCGATGCGGAGGCCGAGGTGGAAACGGAGCACATCGAGATCGACCACGACGGCGTTTACATGAATGGACCGCAGACGCTCTCCATCAAGACGGCCACGGCCTTGGATGTGCGACTTGATGCAGACCGCTCTGTGGCGTACATTGACGCTCGTTCTATCGTTGGTTCGCTTACATGGCGCCCATGGCGCACCGGCGAACGCATGCGTCCACTCGGAATGGATGCCGACGTGCTCGTTAGCGATCTTCTCACCAACGCCAAAGTGGACCATCGCACACGAGCGTCGGCCACGGTGCTCACTGATGCACATGGCATCATCTGGGTGTGTGGAGTACGTCTGAGCGATCGCGTAAAAGTACAGTCAACAACTCAGCACGTCACCGTTTGTAGGATCTCATGAACAATATTCGCGTCCACGACCGATCGTTTGCGCCCTATATCTCCAAAGACGAGATCGACGGACTCGTCGATGCCATTGCGCGTCGCATCAACAAAGACTTTGCCGGCATGGAACTCACCGTGCTGGTGGTGTTGAAAGGGGCGTTTGTGTTTGCGGCCGACCTCATACGACGAATCAACATTCCGGTGTCAGTAGAAGTGCTTCGCGTAAGCAGCTACGGCTCGGGGATGACGTCGAGCGGCTCCGTCGTGATCGACGACTCCCTTGTGGACGTTGGCAAACGGCATATCATGATCATTGAAGACATCATCGACACGGGCACAACGCTGGTGCAGCTCATCAAGCAACTGGGCGGCATGAATCCGGCCAGTGTGACCGTCACGGCGCTGCTCAGCAAGCCCAGCAAGCATCATCAAGAACTACATGTGGATTACGTGGGGAAAGAGATTCCGGCCGACTTCGTGGTGGGCTACGGAATGGACTATGCAGGATATGGGCGGAACCTGGACAGCATTTGGGTGGTTACCGAAGAAGAAGAATAATCCCCCACCCCATACGTCAACGGGGTCGAACTAGGAGAACACAATGGCCAACGGCAACAATATGAATCAGCGACAGAACAAACCTCAACAGGACGACGACGAGAACGACCTGACCGTTTCACGCGTTCTCCGCAACGTTTTGATTTGGGTGGGGATTTTGGTGAGTCTCGTGATGGTGTCCATGATGCTGATGCAAAAGCAAGGGCAGGAATGGGAACTCACCAATAACGAGTACCGAGAATGCCTTCAGCAGAATCGGATCCAATACGCCGTCATCAAAAAGACAGGTCTCAACGACTTCTCTTTCCATGGCGTGCTCAAAGAGCCGATCACTATTCAACGCGATAAGAATTCCGTTTCCGTGAAGAATTTCCACACCATGCTTGGTGTGGTGGATTCGAGCACAGAAGCGCTATGGCGCGAACACAACATTTCCTTCCAGTACGAGAGCGGCGACTCCCCATGGTGGGTAAGTCTTATCTCCATGCTGCCCTGGATCCTCCTTATCGGAGCCTTCCTCCTCGTCACACGTCGCATGCAAATGGGCGGAGGCGGAACCAAGAACATCTTCTCGTTTGGGAAGAGCAAGGCGCGGTTGCAAACCGAAGGCACAATTCCCGTGACGTTTGCCGATGTGGCCGGAGCCGACGAAGCCAAAGAAGAACTATCAGAGATCATCGAGTTCCTTCGTGAGCCCGGAAAGTTCACGCGCCTTGGCGGCAAGATCCCCAAGGGTGTGTTGTTGTTGGGTCCTCCCGGAACTGGCAAGACCTTGCTCGCACGTGCCGTAGCCGGCGAAGCGAGTGTGCCGTTCTTTAGCATCTCTGGTGCAGACTTCGTAGAGATGTTCGTTGGTGTGGGAGCAAGTCGCGTACGCGATCTGTTTGAGCAAGCAAAGAAGCACGCACCTTGTATCGTCTTCATCGACGAGATCGACGCTGTTGGACGTCATCGCGGTGCTGGTCTTGGCGGCGGACATGATGAGCGTGAACAAACGCTCAATCAATTGCTCGTCGAAATGGACGGCTTTGAGCAGAATCTTGGCATCATCATCATTGCGGCAACGAACCGTGCAGATGTTCTAGATCCAGCGCTGATGCGACCAGGTAGGTTTGACCGACAAGTTGTCGTCGACAGACCCGACATGAACGGCCGATTCGGCATTCTCAAAGTACACACCCGAAAAGTACCTGTTGCGAAAGACGTGAACCTCGAAATTATTGCCAAGGGAACACCAGGATTTTCTGGTGCCGATCTTGCCAATCTTGTCAACGAGGCCGCGCTTCTCGCCGCACGCAGGAACAGTCTTGACGTGACGATGTTCGACTTCGAGAACGCCAAAGACAAAGTGATGATGGGTGCTGAACGCAAGAGCATGATTATAAGTGACAAAGAAAAAGAGACCACGGCCTATCACGAAATCGGACATGCCCTTGCCGGCATGCTACTTCCAGATAGCGATCCCGTGCACAAGGTCACGATCATCCCTCGCGGTCGCGCACTTGGCGTGACGTCATACCTACCCAACGAAGACACACATTCGATGAGTAAGGAATACCTTACCACGCGCATCATTCTCTTGTTGGCAGGTCGGGCCGCAGAAAAAGTTGTCTTTAACATGCTCACCACGGGCGCCAGCAACGATCTCGAACGAGCAAGTGCGATCGCTCGCAAAATGGTGTGTGAATTCGGAATGAGCGAGAAGCTCGGGCCGGTGCACTACGCATCAAAACACGACGAAGTCTTCCTTGGTCGCGACATCGGTCAGCCCGCAGACCACTCCGAAGAAACATCGCGTTCGATCGATTCGGAAGTACGTCAGCTCATCGTCGACGCAGAACAACGCGCCGAACAAATCATGCGCGAGAACATTGCCATGCTACACAAAATGTCGAAGGCCCTCGTTGAACGCGAGATCCTGGACGGCGCTGAGCTCGGCATTCTTATGAGCGGCGGCGAACTTCCTCCGATGGTAAAAAACATCGACCAGATCCGTGCAACATTGGCAAAGGAAAAGGAGCAAGGCAGCAAGGCGCCGGCTCCCGCTCAGCCTATGATGCCACCAGATGCAACGCCTGGAATGTCGCCGGCGTAAGAACCAAACGCGAATGAATCAAAAAAAGAACCCCTGTTTCGTGCTCACGAGACAGGGGTTCTTGCTTTCTTGCTGCCGAGAGGCTGCCGGGAGGCTGCCGGGAAGCTGCCGGGAGGCTGCCGGGAGGCTGCCGGGAAGATGCTTAGATCGTATTCACTTTGAACTTGATGGTGAACTTGATTTGTCCTAGAACGCTTGTGGCAGTAGCCGTTGTGCCGTCTTGGAATGTGCCATAGGCAGACACTGTACAGAAGCGCAGACGAGTTTTGATGAGCGTAATGGCGGCATTCACTTCAGAGCTCACAGGAACGGAATAGCCTTTACCCTTGGTACCTGGCAGCATCAGATCCGACAATTTCACGTTCGAGAATTCACCAAGCTTGTACTGCTTCGTGTCTCCAAACTCCGGTGGAAATGTCAGGTAGAATGTCACGTTCGAGAACATCGCATTCGTCATGTTCACGGCAGGATTCGAGAACACGGGATCTTGAACTGTGCTCAAGAAAATCCACGCTTCGGAAACCGTGCCGCCATCAATCTTGTCCTTGTTGTCCATGACGTCTTTGTTCGTCGACAGATCTTGGCAATCAGAACTTGTCTTCGGCACAAAACTGCCAGTACCTGCAATGGGAACCGTGATTTCCACTGGCACGTCAATCTGTGCTGCCTTTGTGATTGCATCGCAACCATCGAGCATCAGAGTTAGCGAAGCGCCAATGCAGATCGCAAGGATGCCGAACATGTGAATTCTACGTTTCATAAGTACCTTGAGAGAAAAATTGAAATGAGAACTGCGCCCAAAATATAGCGCAATTCCGAACATTCGACTACGACAGTTATCAGAATTTCAAACGCTTGAAGACGCTCTCTGGTACTGCTCGCACCACGAACATGATCCATCTCCAGAACCCTGGTACATAGACCACGTCACGACGTGCCTCCATGGCCTTCACAATGAGCTTCCCAACCGATGCGGCAGAAGCAAAGAGCAGCCCCTTCTTCACGTGCGACGTCATGGGAGTGTCCACAAATCCCGGCAAGATCGTCGTTACCTGCACGGCCGTGTCCGCAAGTGATGCGCGCAGACCCGATGCATACGCCGTCACCGCCGCCTTCGCTGCCCCATACGTATAGTTCGATCCTCGTCCTCGCTCCCCTGCCACACTCGATATCACCCCAATCTCGCCACCCTCCTGCCCTACCATTACATGGGCATAGCGATGCATGAACGAGATGGCGCTGATGCCATTGGTGAGCAGTGCATCCATGGTTGCATCCATACTTTCTACACAAGCTTCTTGATCTGGCAACGTGCCATGTGCGATGAGCACTGCATCGATGAATTGCAGCGTGGTGACCGATGCATCTACGATGGCTTGATGTGCATCACGAGCACGCAGGTCGGCAACCGACACCGATACATGTGTTGCGCCGCGCGTGGTTAGGTCTTGAGCGATGGCGCGAAGATGTTCTTCGTTGCGACCTACAAGAAAGAATCGTGCGCCGCCCTTCGCCCACAATCGCGCGCATTCTTGCGCAATAGCCGACGTGGCGCCGATGATGACAATCGATTGATACGTGGTTTTCATTGTTGGGCTTTCGTGTGCACGCGCTGCCAAAAAGTGGACGTGCAATGAGGATCGATAAAGGCGGCAAGGCGCGAGGCTTCGGGATACATTTGTTGGAAATGTTCGGCGGATACATGCGCATCCTTTGCAGGATAGATGCGGCCTCCTACGTCGGCAACAATCGCATCGAGCGTATCGAGCATTCGCATGAGCGGTACGCCGTCGTTGCCAAAGTCGAGCGCGAGTGTGAGTCCGGGTCGCGGGAACGACAGTATCCCAGGCGATGGCCGATCTCCAAACATCTTGAGCACAGCAAGGAATGACGCCATTCCCGCGCGCTTGATCTCCGATAGAACATGACGCATCACCGATGCATCACCATCGTAGGGCACCACACATTGCCACTGCACAAAGCCACGATTGCCGTAAAGTTTATTCCATCCACCAACTACGTCGAGTGGATAGAAGAACGGATCAATCGATGTACGACTTCGTTTTGTTGTTGCGAACTGTCGGCGATAATAGAACGTGTTGAATGCCTTGATCGATGCCGCATTCAACAACCAATTGGGAGCCGCGATTGGCACGCTGACGAGTTGATGTGATGAATCTCGTCTGGTAGATGCTGCGTGTTGGGTGTTGTCTTCAAAATTGCCACGTATGAAATGTCCCTTCCCCACTGTACGTCCGCCTTGCGTGCAATCAATCCACGACACGGTGTATTCCCATGTATCATCGCTCTCCGTCATGAGCGCAATCATTTCGTCGAGCGACGTGGCCTTGATTGTTTCTACGTGCAATGTTGGTGCACCGATGCGAATAAGCTGAATCTCTGCCCACGATAGAATGCCCGTTAGACCAAGTCCGCCAATCGTTGCCGCAAACCACTCTGCGTTTTGCGTCGGCGTGCACTCGCGCACAGAGCCATCACTTCGTATCAGTTCGAAGGCGCGAACATGCGAGCCAAACGTGCCGCGTCGATGATGGTTCTTGCCATGCACATCATTTGCAATGGCGCCACCTACTGTAACGTACTTCGTGCCGGGTGTGACGGGGAGGAACCAGCCGTGTGGAACAACAAGGTCGAGTATGGCGGCAAGGCTCACGCCTGCTTCACAACGAAGAACACCTGTTGTAGGATCGAACGAGATAAATCGGTCGAGGTGCGACGTAACAATGAGCGTACCATCGTTATTCAAACACACGTCGCCATAACTTCTGCCTAAACCATAGGCAAGCACACGCGTGCTTGATTGCATTGCATCTGCGATTTGTGTGCGCCATGCAAGCGTTACT
>JBBRES010000069.1:0-11435 GCA_038202665.1 Kapaibacterium sp. (SeqCode)
CGGCATCGCCCCTGGCATGTACGTGGTGAAAGTGCAGACGGACAAAGCAGAGATGCTGTCGAAGAGAATCATCGTCGAGTAACACGACACGCGCTCGAAAACCCTGCGATACCAAACGTGACACCGGACATCGGTGTCACGCGTACCCTTCCACCTTCCCCTTCCATGCAAAACACAGAATGCAGTTTTAGGGAGGCGGTGTGGAAAGTTTCGGAGTGGTAGCGCGATACCGGTGCAGCATGTACTTGTCTTGATACTATAGACACGCTCGCTGATAGATTTGGAACGAATACAGGTAGTGTAGCTGCAGACATTTCATTCCGCAGTTGTAGCCATGCTCGGCTGATACGTGGAACTGTATCGAGAACACTTACAACTGACGTGGCATGCACTCGGAGCCGGGCTATGTAAGGCCAGTTCTATTCGAAAAACATACATTTGCGCAATACATTCGGACTTCCCTATGGTACAACTACTCTACGAACTGATTTCGGCACTGCTTCAGCTGCTCGTTGCCGTGTTGATTCCATTTGTGTTCTTTCTGTTTCGAAAAGACAAGAGTGAGACGTTCTTTGTCTACATCGGACTTTATACGCCCACGAGAATATCTCTCGTGTATGCAATTGGGGCTTCGTTGCTTTTTGTTATCACTGGCATCGGGCTGACATTTCTTGACGAGGGTATGAAGCAAGCGGTGTTGTCACCAGATAGTGTGACGGGTAAGCTGCGACTTATGGGACTGAACGCAACGTCAGTTACGAGCCTTCTTATCATAGCGTGGTGTAAAACATCGCTTGCCGAAGAGATCTTCTTTCGAGGGTTCATCGCAAAACGGTTGATTCATACACTTGGTTTGCGTCTCGGCAATTTTCTGCAAGCCGTGATATTCGGAGCGATTCATGTGGTGTTGTTTTGGGCACTGACAGATACAACGCTCGTTCCATTGACTTTTATTTTTGCGTTTTCATCTATTGCTGGCTGGACGATTGGCTACATCAAGGAGAAGTATGCGAATGGTAGTATTGTTCCAGGTTGGGTAGCGCACGGACTTGGAAACACGATATCGTACTTTATCATCGCATTTTTCATTTGAGAGTGACAGTACCGCTACTGCCGTTATAGCTAGTTGCTCCAACGTGAGACGTCAGAAGTACAGTCATCACGAAGAGTGCCATCCCTAGAAAGTGGCGAGGGCTAACGTAAGGAAGAATTGCGGATTGATGCGCTGTGAAAAACGCGCCGTAACATCTAGGCGTAAAAATAGAAGAATGCGATTGATGCCGAATCCGAGTTCGTAATAGACTTGCTCGCGGGTTTGTTGCGTGGTCTTGTATGCATAACCGTTCGTGGGTGGCTTGCGGAATGCAGACCAGCCGAGTGAGCCGGTGAGGATGAATTCAATGCCAAACGAGGCGATGTCTGGGATGCGAAGCAGACCTGGGATGATCTCGCCAAAGTTGTGCGAAATGGAGAGTGCAGCATACTCATCTCCATAGAACTCCTTCACGCCTGTTCCGCGAAAAGAACTTTGTGCGGCTAGACCGCTGACGCTGGACTCGAGCGAGAAGTATTTTTGGGGCGGCGCGTTGCCCGTGGCGTATCCGCCGGATGCTGTAAGATCGAGTACCCAGAGCGGGAGCGTGCGAACGCGCAGCGACATGGCTGCTTGCACTCTAAAGAACGTGAAGTCGCTTGCCAAGATCTGCGGATCTGAGAGTTCTGTGCTTATCCGGAAACCGGTTCTCGATACCATGCGCCACGGGTTGTAGTTGACGTTGACGTCAAAGCCCATAGACCTCATCTGACCCGCTGTAATGGGGGGCAGTTCTCTGCGTGGGAGATTAGGCGAGAAGAGTGACCAGGTGTCGTGAAAGACGGCGCTGTGTTGTTGTTCCGATCTCACAAAAAGCCGAAGCGTCGTAGGACGTTCCCATTCGTCGTTCAGCACTAATCGAAGTTGTCCCGTGCCCACCTTGATCCCTGCCTCCCAACCATCAGCATAGTAGTAGTCTCCGTAGTCATTGCCGAATGCAGCCGTTGTAAGGGTGATAAGGCCGGTGCGCACAGCATAGGCATTGTCTACGCGTTTGAGAGCAGAGAATGCTGTTGCGTCTACGCTCCACACTTGATTTGGACCGAAGAAATACGTGCCGCCAAGACTTCCATACATGCGCTTGTCTGTGAATCCATACCCTGCCGTTCCATGAAGCTCTACCGTGGTGTCTGGACGGTGACGGAGGCCAAGGCCGAGAAGGAGACCGTGGACGCGGTTGTACCGAACGATGTCGTCAATGCCGGTGAACGGTTTGCGTGCGAGCATAGACAACGTGCGCGTGATGGGCCCGATGTATCGGTCGACGAATGAAATCGTGGCGACAGAGTCTGGACTCTCGATGGTTTTTCGAATCTCTTCATACGCTTGGAGTTCTTCTGGTCGCAACGGCATTTTTTCGTTGGCCTTCCAATACGCCGGATCGAATTCGTAGGCCTGCTTCGTGAGCTCCACACGTCGCTGATCAAACACCGAGTCCGAGAACGATTCATTGATGTTGTAGTCGTAGCAAAACGTTTCAACAGAAATGTCGAGTCGGGGCGAAATCACATACAGAATATCCACCTGCACGGAACTCGTAAGCGAAAGTGCCTGCGGCACAACGGCACCGTCGTCGATGGCAAAGGTTTGTCGGTAGTCGAGTGTTGCATCAAATGGAATGATGACGTTTTTGTTGGGAAAGAGTCGCACCTCTACCGGCGCGTCCGTGCGTTGGTTGATGAAGATGGTACCGATGAATGTTTTGCGTGCCAGACCTCGCGGCCGCACATCGATGCGCACAATATCGTCTTCTACACTACTCTTCAGGGCCACGTCGTAATAGTCGAGGGCATTGGGATGAAAGGGCGTTTGGATCTCTTCGCCGAGAATCGTGATCACATCGTCGTACACGTTTAGGTTCGTGCCAAACGAGACAAAGTTTGCTTGTGCCGGAATGTTGAGGGTTTGTCGGCGTTGGATGATCTCGTTAAAGAACGCGTCGGGCCGACGTACAAAGCCCTTCGAAAACGTTTCGAGAATGGAGAACACCGTGGAGTCTCCCCTACCCGAACTTCTGCTAGCCGTTGCCGTGTCTGTTACCACCGTCAGCTTCGAATACAACATGTAGGTGTATCGCTCGAGCGTGTCGTTCTGTTGTTTCTTGCGGGCCAACACACGTTGCATAATTTTTACGGCCGGATCTTCTGCCGAGATCACAACCTCTGCAGAACGAAACGGCTGCTCCACAAGGGCAATGGCAATGGCCGTGTCGGAGGCAGAGAAACGAAATGTTGACGGTGCATAGCCTACGAGCGAACAACGAAGTGTAACGCTGTCTTTGTATCCGGTGAGCTTGAGCAAAAACCGACCGTCCTTCGTGGTGATTGCATACTTTTTCGTTCCTACTGCCTGCACCGTCACAAACCGAAGCGGCGCCGATGTTGCAGAATCGGTGATGATGCCGGTGATGGTTTGAGAACGTAGGATAGACGTGGGAAGGCAGAAGGTGGCAAGGAGAACGCACATGATCTGGAAGACAGTCAAGGCCGTTGTTCCTATCACATTCCGGTTTGCGCGCAACTTCTCACTCGGCACGTGTTACTTGTCACTTTCTAGAAGTCTCTCTTCGACGATTCTTTCCAACTCTGCTTCTATCTCCAACCATTGTGGATGCACGGGCGTCATGCGCGCGTGGTTGAGTTGTTGAGAGAACATGGCACGGTCTGTATCCGCCGTGAGCGTTGCATTACTGAAGAACGTTGCGTCTGCCGGGAAGCCGGCCTCGTCTACTTTTTTGCAGAAACGGATTGCATTGGTGCCATCGGTCATCCAACGCACAAAGTCGCGCGCCAATTGTTTCTGTGCAGAACCATTCGGAACAGCTAAGTACTCACCGCCGGCAAAGCTGATGCCGGGTTGACCGTTGACGCCGGGCATGAGCATGGTTTGATAGTGCACGGAGGGATTGTTGCGAAGTTTTTTGAGGATCCACTGTCCGCTTATCCAGAACGCAACCTTGCCCTGAATAAACGATGCATCGAGTTGGCGTTGTGTTTCAACAAATCCGGTACGAGCAAGGTCTGCATACATCGTGATTGCTCGTTGTACCGCCGGTGTCTCGAGTGTTGGATTTCCGTTCGCATCCACAACGTCTCCACCCAACGTCCAGATAAACGGCAGAATCTTTTTGTACAACCGATGCGCGTCTGCTCCATTGGCTGCGAATCCCTGCCGCCCTTTGTCTTGCACCTTCCGGCAAGCGGCTAAGAGTTCGTCCATGGTGGTGATGGGAAGTTTGACGCCGCACTGCGAGAGGATGTCGGTGTTGGCATAGAGGACGCGCGTGTCGAGCGTCCAGGGATAGGCGTAGACGCGGTTGTTCCACTGACCTGGTGCGACGCTGTAGGGAACGAACCGACCGATGCCCGCGCTGTCCGACGGAAGCTGCATCAAAACACCGGCGCTCGAGAATTGGGCAATCCAATCGCTGCCGAGTTCCACCACGTCGGGCGGAGTGCCAGAGTTGAAGGCCGCTTGCAACTTCTGCTTTCCGTCGTTCCACGAGAGTTCCGTGAGCTCGACGGTGCACGAATGCAGCTTCTCAAAATCGGCAACAAGTGCCTTCAGTGCGGCCTTCTGTCCGGGCTCGGAATAGAAGTGCCAAAAATGGAGTGTTCGTGCGTCGGACGACGGTTTGTCGTTCGACGAGCACGCGCTAAGAACGAGTGCCGTAGCGGTAAAGGCAAGGAGAAGGCGAAGCATCTGCAAACTTACGTATCTTTGAGCCCGTGTTGTTGTCACACGGGGAATAACGTGCCGAAATCGTCAAAATTCATCTTCATTACTGGCGGCGTCCTGTCGAGTCTCGGCAAAGGAATCGCCTCAGCATCCATTGGACTTCTCCTCAAGCAGCGAGGCTTCACCGTAACGGTGATGAAGTTCGATCCATATATCAACGTCGACCCAGGGACCATGAATCCCCTGCAGCACGGCGAGGTTTTCGTGACCGACGACGGCGCCGAAACCGATCTTGATCTAGGTCACTACGAACGCTATTTGGACGTCAGCATGAGTCGACAGACCAATGCTACGGCCGGACAGGTGTATTTCGACGTGATCACGCGCGAACGTCGCGGCGAATACCTGGGCAAGACCGTGCAGGTGATTCCGCATATCACGGACGAGATCAAAAAGCGCATGCGCACGTTTGACGGAAAGTTCGACGTGATCATTATTGAGATTGGAGGAACGGTTGGCGACATTGAGTCGCTCCCCTTCCTCGAGGCCTCACGTCAGCTCACACTCGAAGTAGGCAGGACGAATGCACTGAACATCCACCTGACGTACGTGCCCTACATACGCTCTGCAGGTGAGCTCAAAACAAAGCCAACGCAACACAGCGTGAAGGCCTTGATGGAATTCGGAATCATGCCCGACATTCTGTTGTGTAGGAGTGAGACGAAACTCCCGAAAGACATTCGCGCAAAAATTGCCCTGTTCTGCAACGTCGAAGAACAGTCGGTGATCGAAGCGCTCGACGCCGAAACGATCTACGAAGTGCCGCAACTTTTTGCCAAGCATGGTCTGGATAGCATCATTGCCAAGAAGCTGCATCTCAAACGCAGCACGTTGAACCTCGACACATGGTCGCGCTTCACGCATCGCATCAAGGCGCCCAAGCATCACGTGAACATTGCCCTCGTCGGCAAATACGTGAAACTGCAAGACGCCTACAAGAGCATTACCGAGGCCTTCATTCATGCCGGTGCCATCAATAACACGAAGGTACAGGTGCATTGGATTGACAGTGAGCTTCTTACCGATGCAAATGCTGAAGAAATGTTGAAGGACATGAATGGTATTCTTGTTGCACCCGGCTTTGGAAGTCGCGGCATCGAAGGAAAACTCAGCGCCATCCGATACGTTCGCGAGCACAACATTCCGTTCTTCGGCATCTGCTTGGGAATGCAGTGTAGCGTGATTGAGTTCGCGCGTAATGTGTGCAAGATCCCAGAGGCGAATTCGGCAGAGTTCAAGAAGAACAAGTTCAGCGTCATCGATATGATGCCGGATCAAAAGAAGATCACCGATAAGGGTGGGACAATGCGACTGGGCGCCTATCCATGTACGATTAGCAAACGCTCGAAGGCCTATGCTGCGTATAAGAGTGAGCACATCAGCGAACGACATCGTCACCGCTACGAATTGAACAACGATTTCCGTGGCGTCCTCGAACAACACGGCATGGTTCTTAGCGGTACATCACCCGATGGCAAGCTGGTAGAGATCATTGAACTGCCAAAGCATCGGTGGTTTGTTGGCGTGCAGTTCCATCCGGAGTTGAAGAGCAGAGCGGTGACCGGACATCCCCTCTTTATCGCCTTTATCAAAGCATCGCTTGCACATGCGCTGGAGCAACTCGCGTGAGTGAAAACCTCTATCCGTTTACACTAACGCACGACCTCCTCGACGTCCGCACCGGTCTTCGTACCATCCGAGAACGTATGGAAGGTGGCAAGGCAGCACGTACAATCGAACATCTGTGGGATGTGTTTGATGCGCTTGCGGCCGACATTGCAACAGATGCAGCAGACGCGGCTCTGCAACCAGACTTCACGACCGTCGCGCCAGATGTGGTAGTTGCCACAACGGCAAGCGTGCATGCGAGCGTGGTGCTTGATGCGTCGCGCGGACCTATTGTGATAGACCACAACGTGGTGATCGAACCTTTTGTAGTGATCTTCGGTCCCGTTGCCATTGGGAATGGATCGATTGTGCGATCGTTCGCGACACTTCGCTCAGAAGTAGTAATTGGTCCAGTATGCAAAGTGGGTGGCGAGATTGAATGCAGCGTCATCCATGGCTATAGCAACAAGCAACATTTTGGATACGTGGGCCATAGCTACATTGGCGAATGGTGTAACCTTGGTGCCGGCACCACAATGTCAGACCTCAAGAACACCTATGGCACTGTTCGTGCAACTCTCGACAACGGCTCCGTCGACACCGGACGTGTGTTTCTTGGAACGCTCATGGGCGATCATTCCAAGACGGCCATTGGCACCACACTTTCTACGGGCACCGTTATTGGCGTGTGCTGCAACGTGGCTACAAGCGGCTTCCCTGCTACCTCGCTTCCCTCCTTTACATGGCTTACCGACAGAGGTATTGCGGTGTATCAAGTGTCCAAGGCTATTGATGTTGCGCGAACCGTCATGCTCCGGCGCGGTATTACGATGAGTGAAGAACAAGAGCAACAGTTGCAACAGATTTTTGCGCGTACACATGCATAAGCCACTTCACATTTGGATTACCGGCGCTTCGCGCGGCATTGGCAAGGCCATTGCAGAGATGGGCCTCACGCAAGAGAACGTGATCATCAGTGCAACGTCGCGCGCGGAATGCGACGTCACACATCCCGCATCTGTAGCCGCGGCGCATGCACACATGGTGGCGCAACATGGTCCCATCGATGTGCTCGTGAACAATGCGGGCGTTGGAATATTTGCAGACCTTTCGATGCTCTCTACGACTTCGTTTGACGAAACGATATCCGTGAATTTGCGAGGTCCGTTCTTGTGTATCAAAAACGTGCTCCCCTCGATGATCGAGCGGAAGCGCGGCATGATTCTCACCATCAACAGTGTATCGGCGGTAACGACGTTCACGGGTTGTTCGGCCTATGGTGCATCGAAGGCCGGACTACTTGCCCTTACACGTTCGCTACGCGAGGAAGTTCGTCAGCACGGCATACGCGTGACCGATCTACTGGTTGGCGCCACGTCCACAGAGATTTGGGACAACGCTGCACGCACCGAACATGCTGATAGAATGATGCTTTCGAGCGATATTGCACGTCATGTTTGGACGATCGTACGCACGTTCGACGATCCGCGGTCGATGATCGAGGAGGTCATCATCCGTCCCCAACATGGCGATCTCTAAACACGTGAAGGTTCCCCGATGAAGTATTTGCTGATCCTTTCTTGCCTTTTGTTGACTGCAATGAGCGCGACTGCGCAAACACAGTACAGTCACGGCGACCCAACTCCGGACGAACAATACATGCTCGAGCTGATCAACAGAGCCAGAGCAAATCCCGCCGAAGAAGGCGTGCGTGTGATGGACACGGACGATGCCGATGTGCAGAGATCGTATCAGTATTGGAATATCAATGCTGCATCGACGAAAGCAGCATTCGCCTCGTATGCGGCAAAGCCACCGCTGGCGTTTCATGCAGATTGCATTACTGCCGCGCGCAGACATACGAAGGACATGGTAGACAACAATTTCCAAGGACACGACGGGACGGACGGAAGCGATCCTTTTAAGCGCATGAATGAAGCGGGCTTCACGGGATGGTCCTATGCGGGAGAAAATGTTGCGGCGTATTCAAGCAGCGTATGGTTCGGTCATTGCGGTTTGATTGTTGATTGGGGTACCCAAAACCAGATCGATCTGGGTCACCGCACGAACATCCTCAACATCAAGAACTACACCTACACAGAGATCGGCATTGGGATCTCACTCACATCCGGCGGCTTGCAAAACGGTACGGTTGGACCGTACGTTATCACGCAAGATTTTGGACTCCGTCCTGGAAAGCAATACATCGTTGGTGTTGTGTATTCGGATAAGAACAACAACAAATTCTACGACCAGGGCGAAGGTCTTGCGGGTGTGCGTGTGCAACCGGCGAGTGGCTCTACGTTCTATGCGATGACGTCTACATCGGGCGGATATGCCATTCCCTACACGGGATCCGGCACGATCACGGTGAACGCAACGGGAGGACCGCTTGGTGCTCCCATGACGATAAACGTCTCCGCCACGGGAGGCAACGTCAAGGCCGACTTCGTCGTAGCCCCGCAACCTCCGGCCACTGCCACCTTACTTGCCCCTTCGAATGCGGCAACGAAAGTTGCACGTCCTGTGACGATGAAGTGGGCCACGGCACTGAATGCAGAGAATTACCTGCTCCAAATAAGCACCACGGCGGGCTTCACAAAGGCAACGACGATGGAGTTCCTGATTTCAGACACAAGTCTTGTTTCGACTACATTGATCTGCAACACGAAATACTATTGGCGCTTGCGTGCAAGCAACGGTGCTGGCGACGCACCGTGGTCGGCCACGTGGTCGTTCACCACACTGCAAGACCTGCCGAAAGCAGTCACGGGATTGAAACCGAGTGGCGCTGTTTCGGTAGAGCTCTTGGACGGAGTAGCCATAACGTGGAAACCCGTTGTCGCCATAGCGCCTGTTTATCACTACCGATTTTCAACAACGGCAGACATGAAGAATGTCTACGTTGAAGATTCAACCAGCCTTGATACCATAGCGGTTTACTATCCCTATTATCCTGGGGTAGAAGGCGCTGTGTATTGGGCCGTTCGCGCACGGAATGACTGTGGATGGGGCTCCTGGAGCACCATCTCGACCATCAATGTTACCGTCACGGATGTTGCTGAGGAGGTTGGCGTGGTGGCAGGGTTGAGTGTGACACCAAATCCTGCTACGTTGTCCAGTGCTGTCCGCATTGCAACGCCAAGCGCTGTTAACGGAACACTTCGGTGCATGGATGTGAGTGGACGGGTGCTGTTTGAGCAACGTCTCTTTGTGAATGAAGGCATGAATACCATCGCATTCGAATCGCTCCCTGGATACACGCTGCTGCACTCGGGCACGTACGTCCTAGCATTTGATGCAAATGGCAGAACGTACACAACGATGATGTCGGTAC
Organism: Kapaibacterium sp. (SeqCode); assembly: GCA_038202665.1. GTDB lineage: Bacteria > Bacteroidota > Ignavibacteria > Kapaibacteriales > Kapaibacteriaceae > Kapaibacterium. The sequence goes on from JBBRES010000069.1 coordinate 9,777, forward strand.
TTCACTAGTTCGACGAACTCCATCTCAAAGGCCATTGCATTGAAGATGTTGCAATTGCTACTGGTGCTCCTATTCGTGCATTCTGCATGCTTCGGTTTTTCTGATCCCGACACTGTGCATGTTGATTCGAGTACCGTTCAACAACGAGGACGTGCTGATCGCAATGTGACCTCTCCCACGTTTTCCATCTACTCAGAGACAGGCGGCGCCGGCCTCTCACTCTGGTCCATTCATGGAGAGCTGACAGCGTTTCGGTTCAAGCACAACCCGTCTGCGATGGGAATTCATCACTCGCTCCGATTGTCTATTGGGTGCTCCGTTGATGGAAGTTTTCTTCCGGTTGCTGCGAAGTACATTCTCCTTGAATCTACACACCACATCGAAACAGGTTTGGGCGTTACGTTTCCATTGAAGGCGAGGGGCGGACAAGATGGTTTTCCGGAACATTCCGCAGTTGGGGTATTCATTCTCGGCTATAGGTTTGAACCGCAGGATGGTGGGCTTTTACTTCGAGTCAATATCTCGCCATTTATCGACTTGAGCACGGGCAATACGACATTATTCTTTGGCGGTTTTTCGATTGGTGTATCTCTATGACTTCTTCTCGCCGACTAGTGTGCGTTGTCTTGAGTCTTCTTCTTGCTTCGATGTGGACTCCATCGGTTCAGGCGATGCAGGACGCACAGATTGTATGGGAGAATCGGAACTACACACACATCTTTCCTCAGTTCAGCTCAGTGTCTTCCGATGAGAAATGGGTCCTCACTGTCGACGTGTCGAGTAGCACCTCCGTAGAGATTCTTATTCGCAATCTGGAAACCGGCGAACAGCTACCGATGATATACTTTGGCGTGGAACTGCCTCAGAAGATTATCAATGTTGTTTTCGGTAAAGATTCATCGACGGTAGACGTTGTGACTGAGGGGTTTTATAGTTACATCGTTACTTTGTCGACGAGCACAGGGCAACCAGTGGACACGATTGTGGTGCCACTGCCAAACGGCATCATGTCGGCTGCGTTTCCTTTTGCAGATAGGGCGCGATGGATCATAAGTGCATCCGACGGTCTGTTCATTTTCAACCGCCAGTCGAAAACTGTAGACACGGTGTATTGCACGTTCGGAGATCACACGAACACATACGCCAATTATCGTGGGGCAACCTGGATTGGAATTTCGGAAGACGAGTCGCAGTTCTACACATCGGGATCGACATCAACAACTGGAGAAGTGCCTTCGCGCCTCTGCGCATGGGACACCAAGACGCTTGCACAGATCTATCAACGAGACGATAACCCGTTGTTCAGTTGGAAGCCTGTGCGAAATCAGCAGAGCGCTTGTGTACCCTTTATGATGCTGGCAACGGAATCGTTGCCAAACGAGGTTCAAGGATACATCTACAACCTTCGCACTGGCACTGAAGTCCGAGCGCTTCCGTTCGTTTATCAATACGGGTATTCATTCGTGTCGCTCTCCATCGACGGATTGTACATCGGATACCAAGCACGAGATTCTAATCAAGACCCGATTCGATTCATGTCTACCGAAACCGGTATCGTATTCGGACAGCACTTGCAGCGTAACCATCAGAATCAGGTCATACATTTCCTTTCAGGATCAAATCTGGACGTCTACATACCAGACTCGTATCCAAATGAAT
>JBBRES010000070.1:0-11236 GCA_038202665.1 Kapaibacterium sp. (SeqCode)
CGTTCGTAGCGCAACATAGTCGCTCACGGATGGTGCGAGCGGACTCTGCAACGTCATCGTGTTCCAGAACCGATCCGTGTGCTCTTTTGCTTGAATGAAGATGTCGGCAAATGAACCATACCGATCCCACGATTCCGTGAATGCATTTCTCGCAGGGAAGAGCCCTTGGGGTGTTGTGTAGTAGACGGTGTCTCCGCGACGTACATAATTCGCGTCCTCAAAGCCTGGTTCGAAGTACTTGAGAACGCGTTCGCACGCCAATCCATTCTTCTTGTACACGTATCCATCCGTGGCAACGGTGTAGGTGGTGCCATCCGCATCGATGATCGTGCTGAGAATGTCCTTTTCCGCCGGACAATTCGCAGGGGCCACGGCCGAGCCACTGCACGAAACCATCACATAGCACGCCAAGCACAACAACGTCATGCAAGTGACGTTCCGTGCTGAGCTGACAAAAAGGCCTTTGGAAGGCAAACACGCAGGCTGAATGCCTTGTCGCTGCTGATTCATGTCGGTGAGTCCCGCTCGAACAATGGTCGCATGGCCAGAAGTTGAATCCCTAGGCCGCAATACTACGCAGAACTTGGCGCAGAGGCGTAAGGCAAGCCACCCCGAGAACATGCCACCAGAAACCGTATATTTGTGGCTCTCTAACAGCATATCTACGAAGACCGATGAACGAACAAGAACAACAGTCGGGCACGCCATCTGAAGGCGGCGAGGATCAGGGTGCAGGAAAGAAACGTCGCAGACGTCGTCGCCGCAGCCGCCGTCCAGGCGAAGATGGACCCCAGGGTTCAGAACCACGCGCCGAAGGCGAAACGTCAGACGAACAGGGCGACGACGACGATTCAGACGATGAGGGCACTGCGCCCTCGTCCGATGGAACCGAACAAGCCACTGCGGGCGATGATGTGCGCAAGAAAAAGCGTCGCAAAAAGAAGAAGCGTCCGGAAGGACAGCCCGCTTCTGCAGATGGCACACTAAACCCTGATCAGCAGCCAGGTGAGACGCGTGAGCCTCGCGAGCAACAGCCACGTGAGCCTCGCGAGCAACAGCCACGTGAGCCACGTGAGCAGCAGCCACGCGGACCTCGTGAGCCGCGCGAACCACGCGATCAGCAGCCTCGTGAAGCACGCGGACCGCGCGAACCACGTGATCAACAACCACGCGAACCACGTGATCAGCAGCCACGCGAACCGCGCGAACCACGCGATCAGCAGCCGCGTGAAGCACGCGATCAGCAGCCACGCGAACCTCGCGATCAGCAGCCACGCGAAGCACGAGGATCTCGTGAACCGCGTGAACCGCGCGATCAGCAACCACGCGAACCACGAGGACCTCGCGATCAGCAGCAGCGCAAGCCCGATGGAGCGCGAACACCACAGGGTGCGAAGCCCGAGGCCGACAAGCCCGCACGTGCACCACGCGGTTCCGTACTTGCACGTCGTGCGCAGCGTTTGGACATGGGCGTGCACAAGGACGACGCCGAAGAGACCGTCGTACAGGCCGGACCCGTGATTAACATGTCGAGCGTCGATGCCTATGTGAATAGCCACAAGGGCTGGCAACGCGAAGTGCTGATGAAGCTACGCGACATGGTACGCTCCTGCGCTTCTGAAGCAACCGAGAACATCAGTTGGTCACAACCAGTGTTCGATTTGAACGGACCGATGTGCTACCTCAAGGCATTCACAGACCACGTAAACTTTGGCTTCTGGCGCGGCACAGAACTTGATGACCCCGAAGGTCTGCTCGTTGGCGATCTTACCAAAATGCGCCACGTGAAGATCACGTCAGTGAACGACGTGAAGCGCGATCGCTTTGAGTCTTACATCCGTCAAGCTGCCAAGCTGAATCGCGACAAGGGCGATCCTACAACGTAGCAATGAACGTTCGCGAGTCTGCAAATGCCTCCGAACGATACAACGACTCTAACAACGTGGTGCCGATCACATAGTGGTTGGCACCACTTCTGTATTCAACCTCTACGTCGGTGAACGGAACACTAGAGACCAAGTCTGCACTGTGCGATCTCACATAGGCTCGCACGGGTACCCGTGTTGTAAGTGCTGGAGCCGTCCCCTGCTCAATCTTTTTATACTCATACTTGTACGCATATCGCAACGCCGCAAGATCGCTCAGCACCGCAGATGCCGTAGGATATCCACCCGCTCCTTTCCCCACAAAGAATTGTGCGTCACTGAACGCCCCATGCAAAAGAACAGCGTTGTACTCGTTGCGTACGGTGGCAAGAGGATCTTGTAAAGGCACGAAGGCGGGAAGGACGTAGGATATGAGCTTGCCATCGAGAATGCGACTTTGCGAAAGCAACTTAATCGTGTTGCCATGCGCTCTTGCCGTCATCGCGTCGAACGCAGAAACAGCCTTGATACCGCGCCGGATCACGTCGTCCGGACGTAGCACCGTTCCAAATGCGTGGGCTCCCATGATGAGTGTCTTGAATGCCGCGTCGTATCCTTCTACGTCAAGCGTTGGATCGCTTTCTGCAAATCCGAGTTGCTGCGCCTCGCGTAATACATCGTCGTATGATGCAGACGTCTCCGTGAGTTTTGTGAGGATGTAGTTCGTGGTTCCATTCACAATTCCCTGCACTCCGTCGAGCATGTCGTTGTCGTAGTACTCTTCGAGATTTCGAATGATGGGAATACTTCCACAGCACGATGCTTCATAGAGCACTGGCTTGCCCGTTGCCTGCTGGAGTTCAAGGAGCTCTGCAAAGTTGGAGGCAACCATCTTTTTGTTCGCGGTGACAACCGCTTTACCGCTTTGCAAGGCACTCTTTACAATCTCGAAGGCGGCATCTGCATCGTCGATGAGTTCAACTACGACGTCAACATTCGGGTCTTCGAGAATATCGTTCTTCTCGAACGTGAACATGCCTGCACCAATGGGACGGAGTTTGTTTCGGTCCTTCACGCAGATGCGTGTGATCTCCGTTTGAAGTCCTTTCGTACGATGGAGTACATCCCAAAGACCCTGGCCTACGCAGCCGAAACCAAAGAGTCCGATTTTTAGAGTAGGTGACATATTACCTCAAGATCTTTTCGTTGTGGATGATCGTTGCGAGTTGACGTTGGTCGAGGAGAAATGCATCATGACCTGCGAGCGAGCGCATGCGCCGGTACCGCGCGCGCGGAATCATGTCGGCAATGAAGTGTTGTTCGGCTTCTGGGAAGAGTACGTCTGTGTCGATGCCAATCGAAAGTGTGCGCGTCGTGATAGAGCGAAGTGCGTTGCCATATCCGTTGCGACCACGACCTATATCGTGACTATCCATGGCTCGAGACAACGTCCAATACGCATGCGCACTAAACCGGTCTACCAACTTCTTTCCTTGATAGCGTTGATAGGATTCAGCGTTGAAATCTGAGAGGCGATCATTCTCGTCGGTTTGTCGAGCATTGTACAACTGCGACGTTCGATACGAGATCATTCCAATCGCGCGCGCTGCAGCTAAGCCTTGCCGCCCTCCATCAGGTCCGCCATTCATAAATGTCTGATCGGCCTCGATGGCCATGCGCTGTGCAGCATTGAAGGCAATGCCCCATGCCGAATGCTTTGCGTTCGATGCAATGGGAACAATGGCATCGATGCGCTCTGGTTCGATGAGCGCCCACTCCAATACCTGCTGTCCGCCCATTGAGCCACCAAGCAACGCAACGATGCGTTCGATACCAAGCGTTTTGCGAAGTGTGACGTGTGCATGGACCATATCGCGGATCGTGATGAGCGGGAAATCCTGTCCAGACGGACCTGTTGTGCCGTAGCACGACCCAAGCATGTTTGCGCAAACGATGAAGTAGGTGCGTGGATCGAAGATTCGACCTTCGCCCACGAGACCACTCCACCAAAGCGCTGCATTGCTGTCGCCCGTGAGTGCATGACAGATCCATATCACATTATCGGCGCTTGCATTGAGCTCTCCCCACGTGTGATAGCCAATGGTCAGTGCCGGTAAAGTGGCGCCGCATTCAAGGACGAAGGGTTGATCGATGGAGATTGTTTGATAGCTCATGATTGAAGTTCTGAAACTGTCGAAAAGAAAAAACGCCAATCCCTGGAGAGAGAATGGCGTTTTGCAGAGGCGTACTGTATGGTGCTCGTTACAAGCGCTCGCTCCGGCCATTCTCACGGTTGTGCATACACATGCACATAGCACAGCACATCATGCTGGACATCATCGTGGGGGCCATATGGGAACGAGTTTTCGTCATCGGGCGATACGAATATAGGAAAAGGTTGGTCAGCGCAAGGCGTCTTCGAGTGCCGTGCGTGCATCCGTGCGCTCGTCACGGTATTTGACGATCAGCGGAGTGCTCATCGAGAGTCCGTGCTCTTCACCAAACGGCGTTCGTACAACGCGCGCACCGGCAACGACCACGGCACCGGACGGGATTTCGAGCGGAGCATCGGATGTGCTACGATGTATCGTGCCGTGAACAAGATCGTAGACGGGCGTCGACGCGTTCAACACAACACCACTTCCGAGCACGGCGCGAGAGCGCACGAGCACGCCTTCATACACGCCACAATTCCCACCGATCATGACGTCGTCTTCGATGATCACTGGTCGTGCACCGGCTGGCTCCAGCACGCCACCGATTTGGGCTGCGGCACTAATGTGGACTCGCTTGCCAATCTGCGCACATGTTCCAACGAGTGCATGTGAATCGATCATGGTGCCTTCGTCAACGTAGGCACCGATGTTTACAAACATTGGTGGCATGCAAATCACACCGTGGGCGAGGTATGCGCCGGTGCGAATCGTCGAGCCACCTGGAACAATGCGAACACCATCTTCTACCGTGATCTTCTTTGTGGGAATCGTGTCTTTATCAAAGAAATGAAAATTCTCGTCAGTAGACATATCCACAATACGTCCGTGACGGAACAGCAGAAGTATTCCGGTCTTCACCCACTGATGTACATTCCATGTACCATCGTCCGAGCAAGAGGCTGCGCGGACTGCGCCTGTGTTCAAGGCCTCGACAAAATCCGACACAAACTCCGACACTCCCTTGGCATAGTGTAGGTCCTGTGTTGGAAGTGCTGCGAGTGTGGTGAGTTGCTGCTCGAGAGTGTTCATCGTTTTGCAAACGCATAGTTCAACATTTTGTAGACAAGTCGAGCCGTGGTGAGATCGGGATGCGTGACGTTCTTCTCGGGAGCCAATTCAACAACATCGAATCCAATGATCTTACGTCCGCTCTTCACCAACGTGCGGAACACATCTAACGTTTCGCTATACAAAAGTCCATCTGGCTCAGGCGTGCCAGTAGACGGCATGATCGACGGATCAAAACAATCAACATCAAACGTCACGTACACTTCTTTTGCCAACGTATCGACCACGCTCTTTTGCCAGTTCTTACCATGAAGGCCACGACGAATTGCGCTAGCATAAAACGTGTTGATCTTCTTTTCGCGAATGAAGCGAGCTTCTTCGATGCATTGAGCTCGAATGCCCACTTGCGTAATGCGCTTTGTTGGAAAGAACTCAGTAACGCGAGCCATGAAGGAAGCGTGTGACCAAGGAGTGCCTTGATACTCATCGCGTAGGTCGCTGTGTGCATCAAAATGGAGGATGCTCATTTTGGGATGCATCTTGAAATGCGCCGCGATCGGCGCTGTAGAGATCGTGTGTTAGCCTCCGAGCGTCACCACGAACTTTTCCATCTCGATCAGATCATTCACCTGATCTTGAATCACATCGAGCGCTGGTCTATCCACTTTCTTTCCAAACTCAATTGGCGAAAGAGTGCAAATGCCTTTATCGTAACACAGCTCGCGATCGAACTCATCGTCATAGAATTCAACGTAGGCGCTTGCATCGATGATGGCCTTCGGTCCTTTCTTGGCCCCGCCGCCATAACTCACCGTATGCTCATACGGTGCAGAGACAATAGCAATGGCCGAGTTTTCGATCGACGAAAATTCTGCGTCGATGGCCAGGAAATTCGAGGTTGGGTCTGCGATCTTCATGTGCGAAGATACGCGGCACTTTCATATATCTTTGGATATGAGTTCACTTCTCCGCCAACGAACGGGTTGGTACTTCTACGATTGGGCAAACAGTGCCTTTTCGACGACGGTAGTTACCGTCTTTCTGGGTCCGTATTTGGCTAGTGTGGCGAAGCACGCCATAGCCGCTGATGGGAACATCCATCCGCTTGGGATCTCGATGGACCCAGGTTCTTGGTATCCTTTCATGGTGTCGTTGAGCGTGCTCCTCCAAGTGTTCATCTTACCGATGGTGGGCGCGATTGCAGACAGATCGTCCAATAAGCGCTCTCTCCTTGGAGTGCTGGCCTACGGCGGTGCCATCGCAACAACGTTGCTGTTCTTCTTGCGCGTAGACGCCGGCAACTACGTGTATGGTGGAGCGATGTTTGTTTTGGCAAACGTGCTGTTCGGTGCGTCCATCGTAGTCTACAATTCCTTCTTGCCAGAGCTTAGTTCTGATGCAGATCGAGACAAAGTCTCCTCACGCGGATGGGCACTAGGCTACTTGGGCGGTGGTTTGTTGTTGCTGCTGAACCTGCTGTATTTCAAAGCATCGAACGATGGGATCGATGGCTTGTCGACGTCTGAACAACTCGCAATTCGAACGATTCTTGCCAGCGCCGGTATATGGTGGGCCACCTTCACGATCATCCCACTCATGTCTCTTCGAACATTGCGTCCACACCATTTCGTCGAAGGTCATGGAGGGCAGAAGGGCGGCATGGGCGCAGCATTCAAGCAGCTATGGCAAACGCTTCGACACATGCTTGGGTATCGACAAACGCTCTTGTTCTTGTGTGCCTATTTGTTGTACAACGATGCCGTGCAGACAGTACTCACGATGGCCTCTGTCTACGGTCAAGAAGAACTTCATCTTGGTCTCGATACGCTTACCACGGCCATTCTTATGGTGCAGTTCGTAGCGATTCCAGGTTCGATTTTGTTTGAGCGCTTGGCCTCGCGCATCGGGACACGAAATGCCATCATGTCGGCGCTCGTGTGTTGGACCATCGTCTTGGTGCTCGCCTATGCGTGGGTGAGTACAGAAACGGATTTCTATATTCTAGCTGCCCTCATTGCCATTGTAATGGGTGGGACACAGGCCCTTAGTCGATCGTATTTCTCACGCATGATTCCCGATGGGAAAGAGGCGGAGTACTTCTCGCTGTACGAGATTAGTGACAAAGGCACGAGCTGGATTGGACCATTGGCGTTTGGTGTAGCACTCAACCTAACGCACAGTTATCGGACGGCTGTTTTCTCGCTCATCATTTTCTTTATAGCGGGAATGTTCTTACTGCAACGCGTCAAGAAACAGTAAAAAAAGAACCGGATCCACCTTTCGGCGAAATCCGGTCCGGAACGACCCAGTGACCCTACCAAAAGCCCTGGGTTGCATGTGCTCTTGCGAGCACATGGTAATCTATGCATTTAGTCCATGATCTTTCGCAAGAAAGCTGGTTTCTCACCGCCGGATGCAGACTTGATCCCGGACGTCGAGGGGACGACGGGAGGCATGCTAGAGATCGGAATACCGCCATTTGACTGCGGTGCGCCGCCGGTGCCTTGCTGCTGCTGCGCGCGCCGAACGTAGGCCGGCACGTCGTACGTCTGCAGTGAGTCTGCGCCACGTGGAGCTTCCTGCGACGTGCGTACCACGGTAATGGCAGGACCTGTCTCTGTTTGCAATTGATACGTTTCCTGTTCAGCCTGCAATTGCTCTGTGCGCGGTTGCTCCATGGGGCGGACCGCTGGGCGCACGTCGTTCATGGTGATCTTCTCTGCTGGCTTTGCTACTTCTTCGCGTCGGAATCCTGTGGCGACCACCGTAATGGCAATCTCGTCTTCCATGCGTTCATCAATCACGACGCCATGGATCAGATTCACATCGTCCCCTGCCGCCTTTTCAATGTAGCTTACAGCCTCGCTCACTTCGTGCATCGTCATGCTGTTTCCACCGGTGATGTTCACCAACAGACCTTGCGATCCGTAGATAGACATGCCTTCGAGGATTGGAGAATTCAGAGCGCTCGTCGCTGCTTCAATCGCACGATGTTCACCACGCGCCATACCGATACCCATAAGAGCATCACCCATGTTGGCCATCACGGTACGTACATCGGCAAAGTCTACGTTCACGTATCCAACGCCAGAGATTATGTCAGCAATACCCTTCGTTGCATTGAAGAGCACATTGTCCACCTTCGCAAGTGCTTCCATGAACGAAACATCTTTGTCGACGATCGAGAGAATGCGTTGATTTGGAATCACGATAAGTGCGTCTACGTGTTCGCGCAATTCCTTGAGTCCATGTTCGGCGATCTGCATACGTTTCTTCGACTCGTAGGCAAACGGCTTTGTGACGATGGCAACCACAAGAGCGCCGATCTCGCGACCGACCTTTGCAATCACAGGCGCGGCACCAGTACCTGTTCCGCCACCCATCCCCGCGGTGACGAAGACCATGTCGCTTCCGGCCAGTGCATCGCGCACATCCTCCATGCTCTCTTCCACGGCTTGACGACCGCGTTCAGGATTTGCGCCGGCTCCAAGACCACGCGTGATGCTCGTGCCAAGCTGAATCTTCACCGAGGCCGGATTATTCATCAATGCCTGGTGATCCGTATTCGCGGCAATGAACTCTACGCCTTCTAGTCCGCGCATGATCATGGTTCGCACGGCGTTGCCTCCGCCGCCGCCTACGCCAACTACGCGAATTCGCGCGTCGTACGTTTGGTGCGTATCCAACTCAATCGCCATGGTTCCCCCCAAGGAAATCTGAGTACAAGTTTGTCACAATTCATCCAACCAAGTTTTGACCTTTGACAACAAGCCTTGTCTATTGCCGTTCGAGGGCTGCACCTCTACGGACATGAGCTCTTGTGCATTGGTCTGTGTAGTGTCTTGTTGTTGTGTTGCATCTAGACGATGCGATGTCACCATCTGCTGAACAGCAAAATGGATTAGTCCCACGGCAGTTGCATACATGGGATTCTGAACTTCCGGTGCGAAACCATTCACGCTAAAGCCAGCAGGAATGCCAATCTTCACCGGCATGTTGAAGACGCGCTGCGCAAGTTCGTCGGCACCGCGTAGCAGTGAACATCCGCCCGTGATCACAATACCGGCGTTGAGTTTGTGTGCAAGACCAGACCTCATGATTTCATGAAGTGCGAACTCGAACATCTCTTCCATGCGCGGTTCGATGATCTGACAAAGCAAGCTCTTCGTTACCTCTGTTGGCCTACGTCCGCCAACGCCCGGTACTTGGAACATTTCGTCGCGAATGATGCTGTCACCAATCGTATGTCCGTACTCTACTTTGATCCGCTCCGCCTCAACACTTCGAATAGCAAGAACTTCTGCGATGTCGTCGGTAACCTTGTTCCCGGCAATGGCGAAGATGTTCGTGAACCGAATGATGTTGTCTTTGAACACGGCAATATCTGTCGTCCCACCACCAATATCGATGAGAGCAACACCAAGTTCGCGCTCTGCATCATCGAGCACGGCGTACGCAGAGGCAAGTGGTTGCAAGACCACACTCTCCACCTCTAAGCCTGCGCGTGTTGCACAGCGGTGCATGTTCTCGATTGCTGTGAGCGATCCGGTGATTACGAGCACATCTGCTTCTAGGCGGATGCCACTCATTCCAACGGGATCGGTAATACCGTCTTGTCCGTCGATACTGTAGTCCTGCGGGATCACATGCAGGATCGTACGGTCGTTATCAATTTTCACCAATCGCGCATTCTCGAGAAGTCGAGTCACGTCTGTTTCCGTGATCTCGTGCGCCGGAGACGAAACACTCACCATGGCTCGCGTGGTGAACGTTTGAATGTGATCTCCCGCGATGCCGATCAGAACACGCTTAATACGCACGCCCGCCTGTTGCTCGGCCATTGCCACAGCGGACTTGATTGCATCGACGGTCTTCGGAATGTTCGTCACTACTCCGCGCTTCAGGCCTTCGCTTTCCGCAAGACCTTTGCCAATGATGTCGATACGCCGACCGCTTGGATCTGCTGATGCAACAACGGCGCAAACCTTTGTTGTGCCAATGTCGAGTCCGACGTAGATGGTGTTTGGTATCATGGTGCGTTATCCTTTGTACCGAAGGATCACCTGATGATTCCACCGCAGATCGATAACGTCGACGGTGGTCATGTTCATCGCTGCGCCGGCTTGATTCCAGAACACATTCATGTCCGCAAATGCACGCTGTGTTTCCACCGCGTTCGACATCGCAATGCGCCACCGTGCATCGTCCGTAATGAGTTCTGCTGAATGGGTGCGTCGGTCGTACTGAACTTCTGAGACTGCTTGATAGAGCACGGGATCGAGTGTGGCAGCCGCCGAAACAAGCATGGCCGCAACCATCCTCACTTCTTCGCTGGTAAGGATGCTTCCGTTGCGGGTTGCTTGTATCACTGGAATGTTGTGCGCTGTTCGAACAGTGGCCGGCGGCAGGATCGATCCTTCTGCGTCGACATAGCGAAGGTCTCCACCCGTCACCACCACGTGCGCTACAGGCATGCGCTCTCGCACGTCCACCGTGATCTCGTGCACGCCTGTGCGATACACCGAAGCCGACCGTACGTACGGATGACGCTCAACCATCTCGCGAATGTCTGCGAGTGAGAGCGTTCGAGCCTGCTTGTGAACGATGGTGTCTACCATGGTGCGAATGGTTGATTGACTGAGTCCCGTGGCCCCGGTTATCACAACTCGGTCAACTTGCTGTCGACCCTGCCATTGCGCCGCGACCAACGAGATGAACACCACCGCCAGCAGAGACACCATCAAACCAGGGGCGCTTTTTACACGCCCCTTCATCTCCGCCTCAATGCTTGTTCCTCTCACCGCCACTGCATGCCTCGCGTTGTGGATAACACGCCTGGAATCCACAGCCCTGTGGATAACTCGACGGTTGTTGTCCGGCCCCCCGGAATTTCACCCCGTGCCGTTTGTCCTTATCCTCGAATCACGTAAGGATTTACAGCACGTGCTAATCTACAACGCGACTTAAGAAGAAGCAATACCTGAATGGGTGATTACCTCCAATTATTCACACAGGTTATCCACATAGTGTGGATTTAACTAATGGTCTTTGTGCGACCACCGTCGATAAGGATGGATGTTCCCGTAATGTAGGCGGCAAGGGGCGAGGCAAGAAAGCCGACAGCGTAGGCGATTTCTTCTGGCTTTG
>JBBRES010000071.1:0-11230 GCA_038202665.1 Kapaibacterium sp. (SeqCode)
GGAGGCTGCCGGGAAGACTGTCACATTTCACTTCTCACTCGTCACTTCTCACTTGACTTCTCACTCGTCACTTCTCACTTGACTTCTCACTTCTCACTTCTCACTTGACTTCTCACTTGTCACTTCTCACTTCTCACTTTCTTAGTCACTTCTCACTTGACTTCTCACTTGTCACTTCTCACTTCTCACTTTCTTAGTCACTTCTCACTTGACTTCTCACTTCTCACTTCTCACTTCTCACTTTCTTCTCCTTCTTCTTCTTTTCCTCGCCTCCTGCTCTTCCCTCCCTCCGCGCCTTGCCTCCCTGCCGCCCTACACGCCTCCGCGTGAGATCACGACAATGCATGTGCCGTATCCGGTGGTGTTGTTGCACGGGCTCGGACAAAAGTCGGATGTGTGGAGTGGCGATGCGACGAAGTACTTCTCGCGAGATCTAGGTCTGTCGTTCGGTGGAACACTGCGCGTGCAAGAGGGTGAGGTGCAGACGAATGCTGCGGGGAATCAGGATGGCGACTTCTACATTGTGTCGTTCACGAATCCGTACGACTCTGTAGCTGCGTGGGGGAAAGAGTTGGAGTCGTGCGTCGACTTCGTGCTTCGGCAAACTGGCGCCGATAAAGTGATCTTGATCGGCTACAGCATGGGTGGACTAGCCGCACGTCAGTACCTTACGAATCGCTTCACAGATCATCACATCAAACGCCTAATCACCGTTGGCACACCGCATCTTGGATCTCCGTTTGCAAAGGTGTGGACGTGGAAGACAGACCTCGAGCAGTGCGCCGCATCGTCGAACGTCCTCGTCAGTACTCCGTGTAAGGCCGCACTGCATGCCATTCAAGGCACAGAAGATGATGTGCCGTATAACGCGCCCGCAGTGCGAGATCTACGCAGACCCGAAGATGGAGGTGCATTCCTGACAAGACTCGGCAAGCGCGCGCATCCACTCGATCTTGAATATGTAAGCGTGATCGGCACGATTGATATGTTTAACGGCGCGTCAAAGTTGAGCGAAGGATTCGTGCAGGAGCTGTTGCGCAAGACGCTCGGAATGTTCGGCGGAGGCGCGCCAGCATTGTTTGAACCTGGCGACGGTGTGGTGAGTGCGAAGAGTCAAGACATCATGAACATCGAGTACTTTACGATTGATGCGAACAGACGCAAGGCGGCACGTACCGTGAATGTTCCAACGGTGCACGTCGAACATTTGAAGCGAAGCACAGAAGTGCAACGTGTTGCACTGGAAGACCGGCCTGATTTTAAGGGCGCAGAAGTTGTGCGAATGAATGACGTGCCAATGCTCATCGTAGACTTCACCGATCACATCCCTACGCAGTGCGACGTGCGAGTGATTGTGCAACGCATGAACGATGGTGTGGCGCATTCCGATACACTCACGGCCTCGCGCAGATCTGCGCGACTCGTACGAACGAACGACGGAATTCTATCACGGTTCGAACTAGCTATAAGCGATCCGCTCGTGATCACAGCCTCGAGCGTGGATATGCGCATCACGATCACCAATACCTGGGGCAATGTTGCGACGGCAACAAAGCATTGGTGATTACAGGTACCGCAACCACGCGATGTGCTTGTGTGTGGTTTTATATCGGTCGTACCATCTGCATGCCGGATACAGCACCACGACCACTGATATCCAAAACACATACACCCACTCGATCTCGAAACCAAAACCAACAGGCATTCCGCCAAACGAAGCAGATGGATCGAGTGCAGTCCACTCGATGCCGATGGTGAGTGCCGTTGCCCAAGCGAGCGCGTGGATGAGATAGATGTGAGCAAGGTAGTAGAAGAACGGCACTCGTCCGAACGTGATCATGGCTCGTGAGAGAGGCGACGTCCACCGTTCCGCAGCGGCGAGAATCAGGAGGCCTGGACCGATGGTCATGCACGTGTAGAGAAGTGAGGGCGGATACTTTGTGCAGTCGAGGAACGACATCACGGTGCGAATCTCAGTCGACTGCGACGACCAATGATGCATGTCGCCATAGCCATTGATCAATCGCATCACCATGAACACCGCTATCGCCGTTGCGCCAATGCGACCCAGCATTGCATGTCGGTCTTGTGCCGTAACGTTCGACCGATACAGTCCGCCAAGCGAGTATCCAAGCAGCATCACACCAAACCACGGAAGTACCGGATATCCTATGGCAATCACATGCATACCATCTGGCTTGAACACGTTGGATTCGTGAATCAATGACCATCCTATTTGCATCCACATGGGCCAATCGGGCTGTGTAGTAATGCCATCGAGTGCGTTGTGACCTACGATGATTGCAATGCCAAGCATACAGATATACTTCAACGGAAGCTTGACTACAGCAGCAAGCAACATCATGCTCATGCCTATCACCCAGATCACCTGAAACATGGTTATCGGCCATGCAAAACTGAAACTCCATCCAACAGCCACCAACGTGACTTCGGCTACAATCAGCCACAGTCCCCGCTTTACAAGGAATGCCGCAGCAGCACTCTTTTTTGAAGTACGATCTACGACAAGGAAGGCGGAAAGACCCGAAAGGAGGACGAAGATCGGCGCACAGAAATGCGTGATCCAACGTGTAAAGAAAATCAGCGGTGTGGTGGTGTCAAGGTCGAGCGGGTCGAGTCCAGAAATCGCGTCGATGTTGAAGTAGTCGCGCGTGTGGTCTAAGGCCATGATAACCATGACCAGACCTCGAAGAATATCGATGGATAGTATGCGACCCCGTTCCTGCATCTGTCGAAGATACTGCGGAAAGACAAAGGGGACACACTGTGAAGTGCGTCCCCTTGATTTGACATGTTTGTGTTGGGTGCTTGTTAGCGACGTGGACCGCGATCCCGGTCGCCGCCACCACCGCCGCCACGATCGTCACGACGTGGACCGCGATCTCTATCGCCGCCACCGCCGCCATATCCACCACGATCTCCGCCACCGCCGCCGTATCCACCACGGTCGCCTTGTGGACGCTCGCGACGTTCTTCTTCAACGTATCCTTCTGGTGGCGTCATCAGGGCCTTGCGGCTCAAACGGAACTTCCCATCAGGCTGGACTTCGATCAGTTTTACTTCGAGCACATCGCCAACCTTTAGGATCTCTGCCACGGTTGCAACGCGACGGTAGTCGAGTTGCGAGATGTGCAGCAGACCTTGCTTCTTTGGAAGGATTTCGACGAATGCGCCAAGGCCTTCGCGGATTTCCTTCACGGTACCAGTGTAGGTAGCACCAAGCTCTACCGGACGTGTAAGCGAACGGATACGATCAATGGCCTTCTCTGCGCTTTCGCTGTCTACTGCTGCAATGGTGATCGTACCATCGTCTGCAATGTTGATCTCTGCACCAGTGTCCTTGACAATACCACGAATGGTTTCGCCACCGGAACCGATAACAAGACCGATCATTTCGGTTGGGATCTGGATTGTTGTGAGCTTTGGAGCGTAGGCCGAGAGCTCTTCGCGATTCGTTGCCAGCGTTTGATTCATCACATCAAGGATGTGAAGACGTCCAACACGCGCTTGCTCGAGAGCCTTGCGCATGATGTCTACACTCAGTCCCTCGATCTTGATGTCCATTTGGCAAGCCGTGATTCCGTCTGCAGAGCCGGTGACCTTGAAGTCCATGTCGCCAAGGTAGTCTTCGTCACCAAGAATGTCGCTGAGTACAGCAAAGCGTTCGTTCTCATAGATCAGACCCATTGCAATACCAGCACAAGCCTTCTTCATCGGCACGCCCGCTTGCATCAGCGCAAGCGAACCAGCGCATACTGTTGCCATCGACGATGAACCGTTCGACTCAAGAATGTCTGATACAACACGAATGGTGTACGGGAATTCTTCTGTGTCTGGAATGAAGGATTCGAGGGCGCGCTCTGCAAGGTCGCCGTGACCTACTTCACGTCGGCTCGTAAATCCAAAACGTCCAGCCTCTCCCGTAGAGAACGGTGGGAAGTTATAGTGCAGCATGTAGCGGCGCTCATACGTTGGCAGCAAGCCATCAACCAATTGGTTGTCGCGCTTGGTACCAAGGGTGACGGACGTAAGTGATTGCGTTTCGCCACGTGTGAAAAGTGCCGAACCGTGTGTGCGTGGCAATACTTCTACTTCGCAGGAAATCGGCCGGATATCAGTTGTAGCGCGGCCGTCAAGGCGACGATTTTCCGTGAGGATCATCTCGCGCATTTCGTGCGCTTCGATTTTCTTCAAGAGTCCGTCTACAACCTTATCGAGCTTCATCGCGGCGTACTCTTCTTTGCCTTCTGCAACAGCAACGGCAGCGTCATTGGCGAGCTGACGTACTTCCTTGCGCAACGCGGTACGTTGTTCCTTCGAAGAATTCACGCGAATGCTCGCATTGATCTTCTGTACAACAGCACCCTTTACTGCAGCAACAAGTTCTTCTGGAATCTCTGCCTTCACTACTGCTCGCTTTGTTGGTGCTCCAACGAGGGCCACCAATTCAAGCTGAAGCGCGTTGATCTCGCGAATCCAATTGTGCGCGAACTCCATCGCAGCAACGAAGTCTGCCTCGCTGATTTCGAGCGACGAGCCCTCAACCATAACGATCGACGTATCGCTGCCAGCAACAAGAACTTCGATGTCTGATTCTGCGAGCTGCTCAAATGTTGGGTTGATCACGAACTCGCCGTTCACTCTACCCACACGAACTTCTGTGATTGGTCCGTTGAATGGGACGTTGCTCAACATCAACGCCGCAGATGCGCCCGTTGCTGCAAGCACATCGGAATCATTTTCTTTGTCGTAGGAATAGACCGTTGCGATCAACTGCGTTTCGTTGCGCCATTCTTTAGGGAAGAGAGGGCGGCAAGGACGGTCGATCAAACGTGAAGAGAGGATTTCTTTGTCGGTTGGCTTTCCTTCACGACGGAAAAATCCACCCGGAATCTTACCGGCAGATGCGTGCTTCTCGCGGTATTCGCAGGTAAGCGGGAGGAAGTCTAGGTCCTTCGGTTCTGCAGACGCACAAACCGTTACGAGAACCATTGTATCGCCATAGCGCACCATAACGGCTGCGTCGGCGAGTTTAGCAAAGCGACCTGTTTCGATGGAAAGTTCTTTTCCATTGATGGTCTTACGAACAACATGCATTGCATGTCCTTTCAACTGTGATGAATTCATTGGCATCATGCCACGATTCAACAGTAGGCCTTGCAGGTTGTGTTCATGGTTGTCACCCTGAGTACGAAGACGAATCTGTCTGCGAACTCAGAGTGACACAACGCTGGGCATGATGCGTGGTGCGCCTACTGAGGTAGAACGAGCAACGGCGCCCACGTGGGGGCGCCGCTGTTCAGAGACTGTTTACTTACGAAGACCAAGTGCTGCGAGGATTGCGCGGTACCGAGTAACATCGTTCTTTGACAAATACGCCAGCAAGTTCTTGCGCTTGCTTACCAACTGGATCAAACCGCGACGGCCAGCGTGATCCTTCTTGTGCATTGCAAAATGCGACGAGAGTGTGTTGATATGCTCTGTGAGCAATGCGATCTGTACTTCCGGCATGCCAGTGTTTGTTGTGGCGCCGCCGAATTGCTGAATGATCTCAGCTTTGCGTTGTTTGGAGATCATAAGAATCCCGAATAGATGATGTTGAGTTTGAGTTACGTGGTTGATGCAATGATTTCAAGACACTGCATGCGGTCTTCTCGCAGTTGCGAGAGAAACACGTCGGTGCTTTCAAATCGTTGTTCGTGACGAATGAAGTTCATGAACTCTATCGTCACGGTCTGGTCATACAACATTTCATCGAAGTCTAGGTAGTGCACTTCGATTGTTGTTGTGCTTCCGTCTGTAAAGGTAGGACGTCTGCCAATGTTGGCCATGCCCCACACTTGTTTGTCATGCAACGTGCTTCGTACCAAGTAGACACCATTGCCTGGTATCAACCGGTGTTCATCCGACGGCTGTATGTTCGCCGTTGGAATCCCAAGTGTAGCGCCTCGGCCGTCTCCGCGAACCACCGTACCCGAGATCGAGTAGGGTCTGCCGAGCATGCCTTGCGCCGATTCCACCTCGCCGCCCTTCAATGCTTGCCGAATCTTTGTGCTGCTAACGGTAACACCATTGCAGTCCAAGGGTCCGACGGCCTCGAGCTCGAATCCGAGCTGTGGCCCCAAGCGCTTGAGCAGCTCTTCATTACCGCCACGATCTTTGCCAAACATGTGATCGTGACCTATGAAGAAATGCTGTGCGCCAATTCGTGCGATCAACTCTCGAACGAATGTCTCTGCTTCGGTAGTGGCGAACTCTTTTGTAAACGGAACAATCACTGTTACGTCCACACCTTGTTGTGCAAGCAGCGCACACCGTTCATCGATTGTTGTGAGCAACTCTACTGGTTCGCGTCCTTCTTTTGCCAATACGATCTGCGGGTGCGGATCGAAGGTGACAACCACCGTTCGTTCTCCATGTGCATCTGCTACGGTGCGCATCCGTTGAAGGATGCCTTGATGTCCGCAGTGCACGCCGTCAAACGTACCAACCGTTATGGCCGACCGTACATCGAATGCAATCGCCTCGTTGTTGCGAATGATCGTCATATCGCAGGTGCCACGTGTTGTTCCTCGACCACTTGATCCACACGAACAGCATCGTCTACTGAATAGGCTCCGATGCGCGTTCTGCGAAGGGCGTAGGCATAACCGCCACAGCCAAGGAGTGTACCAAGATCACGCGCGATAGACCTGATGTAGGTTCCTTTCGAGCAGTGCACGGTACACGACACGTAGGGGAGATCAACAGCAACATTTGTGATGTCGGTGACCGTCACCATACGCGGCTTCGGTGTAAAGGCCTCGCCATTCCGAGCAAGATCGTATTGGCGTCTGCCACCATGTCTGATTGCCGCGAACGCCGGTGGAACCTGTTCAATGGTTCCTACAAACGTTTGGAGGGCGGCAAGGATCACGTCCGTCTCAACTGCAACCGTTGGCATCACGATTGTTTCTTCACTTCCGCGATCATCCGTTGACGTGGTTGCGCCGAGCTTAATCGTTACGTCGTAGGTTTTCGCTGCGTCTTGAAACGAATCGATGGTCTTTGTGGCCTTTCCAAAGCACAAGATCAACAAGCCAGTAGCGAGTGGATCGAGTGTGCCTGCATGACCAACTTTTTTGATCTTCGTGCGACCGCGGAGTTTTGCAACGCAGTCGAACGACGTCCAGTTTTCTTCTTTGTCAATGAGCGCAACGGCACCGTTGGTGCGAGCTTCTTCCAACCACGTTGCCATGTCGCCCATCGTTCGGGTTGACAGAACGACGTGGTCACTCATGATCTTCTCCGGGTGCAGTCTCTTCACTTGGAAGTTCGTCGGCCGGCTTCACGCGATCGATGAGTTCGTGAATGCGTTGTGCGCGATCCAACGAATCATCAACGTAGAACTTTAGCTGCGGTGTGTATCGAAGATTCAATGTGCGGGCTATGTGCGAGCGCACACGACCTGCTTCGTGTTCTTCGATATACGACACCACTTCGGTAGGCGTTACCTTTCCTCCGAACACGCTGATATATACTCGAGCGAGTTGAAGGTCCGGCGACATCCGCACTTCCGTGACGGTAATGAAGCCTGCCGAAAGATCATCGGCGATGGTTTTCAAAGGACTCGCAAGCGCTTTTGTGATCTCGCCGGCGACCCGTTCTGTTCGTATTGACACGTGTTCCTCCCGATAGCGTTGCTATCAGGTGAGTTTGCGTTTGATCTCGACGGTCTTGTACGATTCGATGATGTCTCCAACTTCAAGGTCGTTAAAGCCATTCACACCAATACCGCACTCGTAACCGGTGTCCACCTCGCGCACATCGTCCTTGATGCGCTTGAGGGACGCGAGTGTTCCCTTATAGATTTCGAAGCCATCGCGAAGCAGGCGCACCTTGTCGTTCCGTGTGATCTTGCCGTTGGTAACATAGCAACCTGCAATGGTACCAAGCTTGCTGATCTTGAAGACGGCGCGTACTTCCACTGTTGCCGTGATCTCTTCCTTGAGATCGGGCGAGAGCAGACCTTCCAACGCAGCTTGAACTTCGTTAATACAGTCGTAGATGATCGAATACAGTCGAAGTTCAACCGATTCGGACTCTGCAATCTTGCGTGCTTGTGTAGACACGTTCACCTGGAATCCTACCACGATGGCGTCTGATGCAGATGCCAACATGATATCGCTTTCGGTGATCGGACCAACGGCTGCATACAGGATGCGAACCTTGACTTCTGCCGTAGAGAGCTTTTGCAGCGAGTCGGACAGTGCTTCCACCGAACCGCTCACATCGCCCTTTACCACAAGACGCAATTCCTTCACGCCACCAACAGATATCTGCGCCGAGATATCGTCGAGTGTAACGTGGCGCATTCCCTTGAGTAGTTGTTCCCGTCGGAGTTGCTGACGCTTTGTTGCTACTTCGCGCGCTTCCGAGTCTGTGTCCATTTGTACGAGAATATCGCCCGAGTATGGCAGACCATCGAAGCCGGTTACCTGGCATGGCATCGACGGACCCGCTGTCTCCATGCGGTTTCCGCGCTCATCGGTCATGGCGCGCACACGTCCTGCAAACTGGCCGCAGACGAAGATGTCGCCAACCGTCAGCGTTCCCTTTTGAACGATGATCGTTACCACGTTTCCACGACCCTTGTCTACGTGTGCTTCGATAACCGTACCACGTGCATTACGATCCGGATCTGCCTTCAACTCCAGAATGTCGGCTTCGAGAAGAATCTTCTCAAGAAGCGTATCAACATTCAATCCAGTCTTGGCCGACAGTTCGATGCATTGTGTTTTACCGCCCCACTCTTCGATGAGCACTCCGTGCGTCGAGAGTTCTTGTTTGATGCGATCTGGATTTGCATCGGGCTTATCAATCTTATTAATGGCAACCACCATTGGCACGTTCGCCGCTTGCGCGTGCGATATTGCTTCGATGGTTTGCGGCATGACGCTATCGTCTGCAGCAACAACAAGCACAACAATATCCGTTACTTGAGCACCGCGAGCACGCATGGCCGTAAAGGCTTCGTGACCTGGTGTATCAAGGAAGGTGATGCTACGCTTGTCTGGTAACTCAACGCGATAGGCTCCAATGTGCTGCGTGATGCCACCGGCTTCGCCGGCAACAACCTTTGCTTTGCGGATATAGTCCAGCAACGACGTCTTCCCGTGATCGACGTGACCCATGATGGTCACAATCGGTGGGCGATGTTGCATCAACTCTTCTGTATCCTCATCCTCATCCACGTCCTGTACTGCAACGTCGTCCATGAATTCCACTTGGTATCCATAGTCGCCTGCAATCAAGGTAATCGTGTCTTTATCGAGTCGTTGGTTAATCGATACCATCAGACCCAGACCCATACACTTGAGAATAATCTCTGGTGCGGTCACGTTGATCAGGTTGGCGAGATCCTTCGTTGTCACGAATTCGGACAACTTCAGAATCGTTGATTCGCGTGCCATCTCTTCTTGACGGATGGCCTCTTTCCCTTCACGGATTTCACGACGCAGGCGCTGCATCTTCTTCTTTGAGCCGCCGCCTGATTCTTCCATTCCGGAAAGTGTTGCGCGAATAGCGCGTGTTACGTCGGAGTCGGAGAACTGCTCCTTCATCCCCTTCGTGTTCTTGCGCTTCTTGTCGTCTTTCTTCTTTGCTGTAGACGTTGCTGGCTTTTTAGGAGGACCGAATCGTGACGTGGATGTGCCACCCGTCGCCGATGTTCCGCCTGGACGATTCAATCCACCTGCTGACGACGATCCTGCGATCGCATCACCAATCGTGGCACGTCCGCCACCACCACCACGTTGTGGACGGTCTCCGCCACCACCGCTTCGTTGCTGTGGTTGTTGTGAGCGAGGAGGTGGCTTTGGTGTGAGGTCGATCTTACCCAATACGGTCAGTCCCTTGAGCTTCACGCCCGAGCCTGGCTCATACTGAACTTCGATCACACCCTTGCGCTTCTTCTTCTGCTTAGGGCCGTCTTCTGTTTCGGCAGCTTCGGCAGCTGGTGCGCCTGGGGCTTCCGGGGAAGCGACCGCAGCTTCTGGTGTTGTTGCTGTTGGGGTTGTTGTAGCTTCTTGACTACCTGCAGGTGCTTCGGCAACTGGTGCATCGGCAACTGGTGCCGGTGCAACTGGTGCGGCGGCAACCGGTGCTGCTACGGCCTCTACGGGAGTAGGTGCGGCAGGAGGAGGAGCTACAGTGGGTGCAGGTGCAGCAGGCTTGGCTTCGGCAGCGGCAGGTTTCTTGGGTCCGCCCAAGTCGATCACCGTACCAACCGGAGGACCAGATACGACTGGCTCTGCGGGCGCAGCTGCGGATGGTTCATCTGCAACCATCACGGGTTCTGCTGCAACTGGCGCCGGAGCCGCTGCGGGCTCAGGTGCTGCAGGAGGCGCAACGGTCGGAGCTTCCACTTCGGCGTGAACCGTTACCGGTTTTGCTGGAGCGGGAGCTGCTGGTGCTACCTGTTCTGGAATGACGCCTTCGTGTGTCTCTTCGAAAGATTCGAGAGAAACACTATTACCCTGCTCATGCAAGGCTTTGCGGAGGCCACGTTGGCGCTCTACTTTTTCCCGCTGCTTTTCGGCGTGCTTGAGTTCTTTGGAGAACTTCTCGGTCACAATATGGACCATCTCGTCTGTTAAAACAGACGTAGCCTTGTTCTCGACCTTAAAGCCTTTCGAAACAAGGAATTCAACGATGGCATCACGACCAATGTTGATCGTGCTAGCGACCTTGAAAAGTTTTGTTCCTGTAGAAGCTGACATAATTCCTGAGGCTGTTGATCATTCTTCCGTCGTCGGTGGTTCCTCGTCTCCGGAAACCACTTCTTCTTCCATGCCACCTTCCGCTCCGCCTTCTTCAGCTGCGAATACTTCTGGTGTGTCTTCGGCATAGCTTTCGTCAAGTCCGATGTCTTCGCTTTCCACTTCTGGTTCCCACACTTCGAGCGCGGCTACATAGCGGTTGTCTTCTGGTTCATCGAATTCATCAAGGATGATGCGACGTACCTCTGCGATTTTTTGCTTGCTGATGCCTGGTAGGCGTAGCAAGACATCCGGACCTGCCTCGAGGAATTCGCGAGCTGTGTCGATACCACTTGCGATCAAGAGATCGTAAAGTGTGCGACCAAGTTCATCGCGGAATTCGATGAGTTCAATGTCTTCTGCACCTTCCTTCACCAGCGACAACGAGTAGCCGGTGAGCTTCGATGCAA
>JBBRES010000072.1:0-11182 GCA_038202665.1 Kapaibacterium sp. (SeqCode)
CACCATCGTCATGTAGGCACGTGCAACATCTGCATTGCACACAATAGCATCGGCGTGTTTCACCTCGCCGCCCTTTAGCCTTACACCCGAAGCCCTTCCACCATCGACAAGTATTTCGGCAACGTCTGCATTCAGCGAAATGTTGCCCCCCATATCCGTGAACAGTGTAACGAGTGCGCGCACCAACGCGCCCATGCCGCCCATGGCAAACCAGACGCCCCATTCCTGTTCGAGCTTATGGATCAAAGCATAGATACTAGTGGTCTGGAAGGGATTGCCGCCCACCAACAGTGGATGAAACGAGAACACTTGGCGCAGTCGGTGATCGCGAATGTGACGGTTCACGAAGGCGGCCACACTTCTGTCGGAGCGAAGCCGAACAAGGTCCGGAAGGAAACGAAGCATATCCGTAAGGTGCGTGAACGGCGTATTGATCAGGCCAAATCCTGTTTTGAAAATATCGGCCGTTTTCGCAAAGAAGCGTTCGTAGCCCTCAACATCGTCAGGATTGAATCGACGGATTTCGCTGATGACATCTGCGTGTTTGCCGTTATAGTGGAACACGGAGCCGTCTTCGAAGCGTACGTTATAGAACGGATCGAGAGGAACCAGTTGAACATAGTCTTCGATGCGTTTGCCGCAGAGTTCGAACAATTCATGAATGAGCCACGGGGCGGTAATGATGGTAGGTCCGCCATCGAACGTGAAGCCATCTTGCTCATACACATACGCCCGTCCACCCGGTTTATCCCGACGTTCGAGAATCTCGACGTCGAAACCTTTCGCCTGCAGTTTGATAGCTGCAGTCAGTCCGCCAAAACCACTTCCGATAACGATTACGCTCACGAACGACTCCAGTTGATGCAAGTGCCTCTAACATAGGTGTTGGTGAATTAGTTCGCACGTAGGAAGTGCCATGAACAACGCATGAACAAAAATTAAGTTGACCATACGATGACATCCTGCAAGGTTGCATGTAGAATCATGAACCAACTTCTCGCCATACTGCATCCATTCCTGTTTCGAGGCGCGCCCTCGAATCCGCTGCATGTAACATTCACGCAGCAGACGCATGTAACGAACCCACCGGTACGAAAGCGCGAGCGACTCTTTGCGCTAGATCTGGCGCGGTTTGTGGCGATGCTTGGCATGATGCAAGGTCATGTGCTCGACGCGCTGGTACGTCCGGAGATGCTCGACATCACACAGTTCCCCTGGAGCTTCTGGCATGCTGCGCGCGGACTCACCGCACCGGTCTTCCTTGTGGTCTCAGGCGCTGTGCACGCATTCGCAAACAAGCGTGGCGAAAACGGTTTGATCCGTGAAGATGTACTGTCCAAGCGCATTCGTTGGGCCATTACCATCATGGGCATTGGATACTTGCTCATGTTCCCGGCCAACCGACTGTGGGATCTTCCATTCGTCCCCGCGAACATGATGAAGCCATTCTTGGCGGTGAACATCTTGCAGCTCACGGGTGCAACGATGCTGCTGTTTGTGCTCACGATGCGCAAAACAAAGTCTGTGGCAAGCATGGGCACGGTTGGTTTGGTGACGGCCATGTCGATTCTCAGTCTCACGCCTGTAATGTCGGCCATACAATGGTCCGGCATTCTCCCGCCAGCCGTTATTGCGTATCTGAATACCTCTGTTGGTTCGCTCTTTCCGATTTTTCCGTTCAGTGCCTTCTTGTTCTTCGGTGTTGCACTTGGTTCCTACCTCTACAGCATTCCGGATGAGCAACGAGATGTTCAACTGAAGAAATATGGTTGGCGCATTGGTGGAGCAATTGCGGCAACGGCGTGGATCGTGCATTTCATTGCGTTGAATCACGGCGTACCAATGGAGACGCTCGAGAACGCCTCGTCTGCGCTTCTCGCCATCCGGCGGCTCGGTCTTGTGCTTATGATCTTCAGCGTTGCGGTATGGGACTTACAGCACACCTACCGTCATCGCGAATGGTATTCGCTGTTTGGAGCGAAGTCGCTCTACATCTACATCACGCACCTCATCCTCCTCTTCGGCACACCGTGGTGGAGCAGCATTGGAAGAACGCACTACCGATCATTTGATCTGCCGACGAGCATCCTGTTGATGCTCGGCATTGTGGGTGCAACGCTAACCTTTGCATGGGGAATGGATAAGCTAGGTCGCACACCGTTCCGACCCGAACTACGCACAGCGTTCAACGTTTGCGTGGTAGGTCTACTCGGATACCTCCTCATCGCCTAACCCTGCCGGGAGGCTGCCGGGAGGCCGCCGGGAGGCCGCCGGGAGGCCGCCGGGAGGCTGCCGGGAAGACATACGTAACTCGTTTAAAATATAGTTGACAATTGTCCGACGTGTACTGCTGAACGTTCTATACCCCATCACGACGGTCTGAGGGACGTGGCCCGATGAAGACCACCAACCGGTTTCAAGCCGGTGGTACTGCCACGATCGATGAGGAACCTATGAAAAACACATCCTACTTGTGGACGAGCGAATCTGTGTCTCCCGGACACCCCGACAAGGTCGCCGACCAAATTTCTGACGCCGTCTTAGACGCCTTTCTTGCCGCCGACCCGCATGCAAAAGTTGCATGTGAAGTCATGGTGAAAGGACGCACGGTCTACATCGCCGGAGAGATCACGGCCACAACAGACATCGACGACGCCCACCTCGAAACCGTCGTACGTCGCACCATCTGCGACATCGGCTATAACGCCGACGACGTAGGCTTCAACGGCAACACCTGCGTAATCGTCTTCGACATCTCCCATCAGTCCACCGAAATCAACGCCGCCGTCGCCAAAGACGGTATCGTTACCGCCGGCGATCAAGGCATCATGTTCGGCTACGCCTCCCGCGAAACACCAACGCGCATGCCGCTTGCACTCTACCTTTCAAAGGAATTCATCACGGAAGGGTATGGAGGAAGGGAGCGGGGATATCCGTTCCGACCTGACATGAAAAGTCAAGTGTCGTTGCTCTATGAAGGCGGTCGAGCTGTGCATGTAGACTCGGTTGTCTTCTCTACCTGTCACACCGAATCGCTCACACTCTCGATGCTTCGCGAACTCTTTCACGATGAAGTGTTGCAGCGCGTTGTCGGCAAACAGTCGGAAGAGATTCAGCGGCTCTTTACAGACAAGACGCGATACTTCATCAACCCTGCGGGGACGTGGAATATCGGTGGACCTGTTTCCGACTGCGGTCTTACGGGACGCAAAATTGTTGTCGACCAATACGGTGCCGACTGCGAAATCGGCGGTGGCGCATTCTCGGGAAAAGATCCATCGAAGGTGGACAGAAGTGCAGCCTACATGGCGCGTCACATCGCGCTTCGCACACTTGCCGCTAACGAAGAAGCAATGTCGATCAAGGTGCAACTCGCCTATGCCATTGGCGAAGAGTATCCCGTTTCGCACCGCATCTACGATCCTTCATCTGGTCGTGAGTATGGCCTTGCCTCGGTAACACCACATGATCTCACTCCTTCTGCCATCATCCATCATCTTGGATTGCAAGCGCCCATCTATCTCGCAACAGCGCATAAAGGTCACTTCGGTATTGCGCCGTATGAAGTGAACGGCGTGCGACACTTTGCATGGGAGCAGTACTGAGTGCGCAGCATCACATATCCGCGGCACGTACGGCCGCTTCCTATCTACGTTTACGTCCGTGAACGTTGTGCAGAGCTTGGATGGCGTCGCAGTACACTAGCGCAAGAACTTGGTTTTCGCAACATCACCAAAGGACTGCGTGCCATTGATGCAATGTGCGAGGGAGACTTCTCGAATACTGTTGTCATTGATGCACTGCGCGCATGTGTTGCGTTGCGCGGAATTCACTTTGAACTTGCATTTGAACAAAGCAAACAGCGCATCGCCATTGATGACGACGAACAACAGCGCAGCGACTTCACGAAGTCTGTGCTCAATCACATTCCGCATCTATGGTTCGAGCATGAGCGACGTATTCCGAGTCCGGTGCACGTTGTAGCATGTATGGGTGGTCCGTCCACCTTCAAACGCCTGGAACTTCCGGATGTAGTGTTGGCTGTCAAGGACGATGCCGATCGGCTCGAGGCGGTTCAGCAGTACGTTGCATCGCTCGATCTGGAATCGGAGGACATGATGCCATACATCCATGGTCCGTTCGGCAGGGCAACGCAAGTATTGTACTGGGAGAGCTTCGAGCACGCCCACATCGTAGCTCTTCCCGGCAGCTGCCGGGAGGCTGCCGGGAAGGATGATGCGGAATCGTAAGCCGGGCGTGTGACCGTAGGCGGCTGGCTTCTCGAACTGTTCGATAAGAACCCCATGGTTGTTGAGGATAGTGCGTTGCGAGGCCGCGTTGTCGAGGTCGGTCGTCAGCTCCACCCAACGCAAGCCTTCTGCACTTGCATACGGCAGAATCTCTGCGAGCGCCTTCGTGGCATAGCCTTGCCGTTGCTTCCAGTCTACAACCGTGTAGCCAATATGTCCGAGCACGTGAGGTGGTAGCTCTTCCGTTCCTGGCTGCCACCGAAATCCAATCGATCCGCAGAACTCGCCGTCCCACATCCAGAGTCGTATGCTTGGAAGGCGCGCCGCGGAGGACCCATCAGGTAGGAGAATGGGTCCGCCCAGTGCTTCTCTGTCTACGAAGCTCCGCACAAAACCCACACCATCCGCCTTGATGCGCGCAAGATGCTCTCTGCCTGAATCGAGATTGACATTGTCCGGCATCCAACCGCGTTCAAGGGCATCTCGATACGATGGCAGATGTTCAAGAGTAGGAACGACGAGCTCCATGCTTTCACCTATCGAATGGTAGTTCCTATGAAAGTACCATTAATCACAGTGCTCTACATATGTTTGCCAATTCACATTATGAAGGGTACGATCATGTCGCTCCGCCTCAACCAAACCGCCCCCAACTTCACTGCAGAAACCACGCAGGGAACGATTGATTTTCATAAGTGGATTGGCGATGGATATGCCATCCTCTTTTCGCATCCAAAGGATTTCACGCCGGTTTGCACAACCGAGCTTGGGACGGTTGCAAGGATGCTGCCTGAGTTCGCCAAGAGGAACACGAAGGTTATCGGACTCAGCGTCGACCCTGTTGATCGGCACCTTGCATGGGAAAAGGACATCGAAGAAACGCAAGGCACGGCCGTCACATTCCCAATGATCGGTGATACAACCCTTGCCGTGTCGAAGCTCTACGACATGCTTCCAGAGGAGGAAGGGGATTCTTGTGAGGGTAGAACGGCGGTAAACAACGAAACTGTACGCACGGTGTTTGTTATTGGGCCAGACAAAAAGATCAAGCTCTCGTTGTCCTATCCAATGACCACCGGCCGCAACTTCGACGAGCTCCTACGCGTCGTCGATTCTATTCAACTAACTGCTACGCACAAAGTAGCAACTCCTGCAAACTGGAAGAATGGCGACGATGTAATCATCGTCAACTCCGTGTCCGACGAAGATGCACATGCGAAGTATCCCGAGGGCTTCACAACTGTCAAGCCGTACCTGCGCACGGTTCGCCAGCCGAAATAATCCAATCCTTCCCGGCAGCTGCCGGGAGGCTGCCGGGAGGCTGCCGGGAGGCTGCCGGGAAGGAAAGTCAGTTTGCTGAACGTCCGGAGATCCAGCCGTGTTCAATCACGGCTGGATCCAAGGATTTGAGTTCGATAAAGGGAAGATGTACTGGCAGGGCTTTGTAGGGCGGCAAGGGCAAGAGGAGTTGCAGCGAGTTTGTCCTACTTGATGACGGAGATTGGTGCAAATGCCTGACCCAACGGACTTACAATCTTAGCATAGTACGTGCCTGCAGGATAGCCGGCCACGTTCCACTCTACGCTATTCCAACCAGTAGTTGGTGCAGGAACGTCCAATGTTGCAATCACTTTGCCAAGCACGTCAACAATCTGTACCGAAGCTTGACTACGGTTTGTCTCACCACACGTGAAACGAATCGTCGTTCTGTCTTGCGCAGGATTCGGCACAATGCTCACAGTAATGTGATTACTCTCTCCTGTTTGAACAAATGGAGCTTCTTCAATACCCGTTGTTATAGCAAGTGCATCTGTGGCGCAGCCACGTCTTCCTTGGTTATCAAATGCGACAACAACAATCTGTTTCGTGGACTGCTCAACAACGTCAATCATGACCATTCTGTCTTCAGCAAACGCCGTTGCATAGAGAGAGTCCATCCCTTGTCCATCGCGTACATAGATAAGGAAGCCATTGACGAGACTTCCAGGAGCCATGCGCCACGAGACCGATGTTTGGCCAAGCTGATTCGAAAGGGCGCGAACTTCAACCGGAGATGGTACACCTGAACCGGCAGTCGAGATGCGCGTAGTTGAATACGTGCTTACAAGAGGCTGTCCAGATACGTTCCGCGTAGCATGCACGTAGTACGTGCACTCCGTCATTTCTGCAGGAAGTGTAAATGTGAAGGTGCCTGTTTGCTCCTTGGCTGTGCCAATAAACACACCATTGAATCCCGACTTGTCTGTATCAAGGAACAAGCGGACTTCATCTGATGGATTTGTGTGTGTTGTCGGATCCCATGTAACGGATATCACACGACTGTTCTCTGACGCGGCAATCGAGAACGGTGTGGCCGATCGATTCGCAATAATCTCAACTTCATCTCCTGCCTTCGGAGATGTAAGGGTTAGAATCCAATTGCCTGGAGTGGGATTGAGTACTGTCCACGCAGACATCTCCGAACCCGGAGTGCGGAAGAATTGTACCGTAGAGTCAGCTGATGTTGTTGAGTACACCGTACCGTTCGGTGCTGTGATGGAAGACACTGGTGCAGTTGTCGCGCCCGAGATCAGTACAATCAAACGCTCAATCGAATTGTCGACAACAATCGTGTCTATCGGCTTTGCTACACCCTGCGAAGACTCCGCAAGTTTTTGTGAAATGTGAATAGAGCCAAGAGTGTCGTGTCGGAACTTCAAGCCAACCGAATCCTTGTAGGAAAAGTCAACAGACATCCGGCCAAGCGAACGAACAAACGAAACAGGGTGCTGTGTAACATCAACCGTTGCGTTGATGCTAAAGCCATTGTCTTCATGCACGAGAACTGATGCGCTTGCCGTACCAAGCGTTTGCGGGATCAGCCCTGATAGCGTTAAGAAGCGTAGCAATGCTCCGGCTGCTGGAATGTTCAGAACATCGCCACCTGCTGCCGGTATGCGAATGAGACCAGTAACGGTTGCCGAAAGGCCAATCGTAGGATTCCAGAAGAAGGTCAGGTTGCCATTTGCAGAGAGGAAGTAGTCGTCTATGCCAAGGTGACCAATCTTGTACGACCCTGTTACCCCAATCGAATTGTTGAGGTCTATTGATGCTGCGTGAATCCCTTCCATCTGCCATGGCTTCGCTGCCGAAAGTTTGGGAATCTTGATAAACTTTGCTCCGATTGCGCCAGTGAATATCAGCGGATGTCGGTATTCTACTGTGCCATCAAGTTCACAAATCACAGGTTCGCCAAACAATGTCTTCACCCATTGTGCTCGATCGAGAACTGCTTGCTCCAACGAGTTAAGCGTTACAACTGCGCGAACAGCACGGCCATTTGCATTTGGATTAGACCATCCGCTTGTGGACAAGGAAAGCGCCTTGAAACACAAAGGTGTTTGTGCAATTGGTTTGCATTCGCCAAGCTCAAGAGACGCCACTAAACTGTCGAAATGCAGCTTGTTGTCAGGATTCGCCGGATTGTTCTTGAACAGCACTCCACCACTCAAGGAGATTTCAGTTCCCTTCACAGGGAACGTAAACTTTCCGGCGAGACTATAGACTTCATTGAGAAAGTCTGCATTCACGGCAAACTGATTCATACACACGGCGTGGGTTAGCGCAATTGCTTCTGCTTCAAAAGTGAGAGACTCCCATCCGGCGGTCGTAATAGCAACACCAACAGTAAGACCTTGGCGCTGATCATCAGGAACTACAAAGCCACCTGCAGAATCAGCAACAGCATCGCAGCCCACCTTGGCTTGTGCGACGGTGATCTTGCCCTTTATCGACAGGCCCTTTGCATCCGCTCTGTTGATAATCTTGAACTCCTTAATGGACAGCTCAATGCCACCTGGCAGTTTTCTACTAAGCCTCTTTGTTACTGAATCGGATCCGATAGCAAGTGAAATAATGCCATCGCAATCTGGAAGAGGGAAGCTTGTGTTATCGGTGATGTTGGTAAGATCTACGTCCACCGTTTCAGTTGCGGAGAAATGGACATTCGGAAGCACAATCTGTGCGCCATTGTCAACGAATACTTTGATTTGTCCAGCAGTAGTGTTGATGCGCATTGGTCCATCTACGCGTAGAATTCCACCAATCGTAACAGGGCCAGCAGACTTCAGAATTGGTGAGCCTGCTGAAACAGGTTTCCATTCTCGGCCTTCGCCTGCATCGAATTCGAGTACGTTGAGTCCTGCGCACGTGTAGTTCCAGAACCTACTGCCCCAATACACAGTAACCTTTGCTGTGTCGCTCTTCTTGACATCGGCCTTCTCGCCCACGAACGAAATCACATAGTTGCCAGAAGGTGTGCTTTTCGGGAATGAGAAGTCGTACACAAATGTGCCGCTCGCATTGGTAGTTCCCTTTTCCGTGTAGGCTGTCCCCGCTTCTTCCACCTTGTTGTTGACAAAAATCTTAACGTCTGGCAGCGCCGCCGTTCCACGTTTAGCATTCACGGTAACGCGAAGTGTCGTGTCGTTCGTAAGCGTCGCAACAACGATGGAATCCTGCGGCGTAAGAGCGAGTGCAATCTTCTCGGCGCCAAGGTCGAACGCGCCATTACGGATCCGATAGTTGATCTCTGACCCACTCACAGTTGATGAACACTTCCAGTTGAACGTTCCACCAATTTCCTTCTTCACCGAATCGTACTTCGTAATGTTGACATCATTAATGATGTGGTCGAAGCAGGCGCACTTCTCAGTAGTTGAAAAGTTTTCCCAATAGGTTGTTGTGCCGGTTGATGGGTCGTAGTTACCAATTCCAGTGAAATTGGGAATCGTTATCTGAAGTCGTCTCGTGGGACGTGTTCGAAACGTCTCACGCAATTCAAACTGAATTGTCAACTGTCGGCCAACCAACGTATACGTTGCCGAATCCGTGGTGTGCGTACTCAGCTTGAAAAGGTCGGTATCTCGCCAGACCTCCCACGTCGCGGAATTCTGCGTTAGAGCAGGCACATATGTGATAGCAAAAAGTGCTACGGAAATAGCAACGCGTAGAATAGTTTTCATGGTACACCCAAAAATGTTGAGCCCAAAATAAAGAAACCCTGAGCTCCAATCCTTCCCGGCAGCCTCCCGGCAGCTGCCGGGAAGGATTTTGGGTATGTTGCGGACATGAAGCACTGCATCCTCCTTCTCGTCTGCCTCTTGGGCATGTCCGGCAACGCACTGGCCCAGCCATCACCGCGGTTGTTGCGCGTAAACGGACGGTATCTCGTAACACCATGTGCAGACACGGTCATGCTGCGCGGTGTGAATAAGATGGTGATCTGGACTGGCGACCTCGACCTTCGAAAGCGCTCCTACGCAGAGATCAAAAAGACCGGCGCTAACTGCGTTCGCATCGTGTGGTTGGCGCAGCCCGGACAGTTCGAGGCCGATGCTACTCCGGAAGGACTCGACCGCACCATCCAAGACGCCATCGATGCCGGACTCATCCCTATCGTTGAACTTCACGACGCAACAGGCGATTGGTCGAAGCTCTCCATGGTTGTCGATTACTGGGTTCGCCCGGACGTTGTTGCTATCATCGCAAAGCACGAACCGTACCTGATCGTCAACATCGCCAACGAAGCAGGCGATGAAACCGTCACCGACGGGATGTACATCGCCGGCTATACATCCGCTATTCAACGCATGCGCGCCGCTGGAATTCAAACGCCACTTCTTATTGATGCAGCAGACTGGGGCAAGAACCTCGAGCAACTTGTGCGCACAGCGCCAGCGCTTACGCAAACAGATCCGCAAAAGAACATCATGTATAGCGTCCACATCTATTGGTCGACAACAGATGGCGCCGATGCCGGCTACATCGAACAACAATTCGCAGCGGCTGTTAACTCCGGCCTACCCTTCATCGTTGGAGAATTCACCAACCTCTTCAACCGCAATGGCGCTTGCACCTATCCCACCGCCTATGAAGGCATCCTTGCATCGTGTGCAAAGCATCGTATCGGCTGGCTTGCGTGGGAGTGGGGTCCGGGTAACGAGTTCGCAGACGCATCGTGCGACGTGATGAACATGACCACCAACAGTATGTATGCAACGCTGAAGGATGGTTGGGCGCGAGATGTAGCAGAGATGAGTCCCAATAGCATTAAGCAAACATCCGTCACGCCGCAATACATCATCAAGCACGGTGTGTGCACAGCTACGTCCGTTGCCGAGTTCGCACGTGGAGAAGAAACGATGGCAATCTATCCCAACCCATCAACCGGCTCTCTTTCCGCCTCCTACGCTCTCGTTGCGCCGGCAGACATCCGCATAGACATCCTTAACACCATCGGCACTGTCATCTGGTCCGCCGAACGCACGCACTCCCAACCTGGCACCTACTCCGTCCCCATCGCGCTTTCGCAAAGTGGTATCTACTTCTGTCGCCTCAACTCTCCTTCCCAAACGCTCGTTCGCCAGGTGGTTGTAGGGCGGTAAGGAGGAATCCCATCAACTTCCTTCCCGGCAGCCTCCCGGCAGCCTCCCGGCAGCCTCCCGGCAGGAAAGTGTTTTTAGGTGTGCTCCAACCAGTACGTCTGCATCTGGCCCTTGCCCTTTATGTCTACTGCACCTCGATGAACGAGAGTCGACATTATCGATGTGTCTACCGAAGGGCCGCCGTCAGAGTGCGGACGGCGCAGATTTGAAGCAAATGCTTCACTCACCTGTATACGTCCAGGTTCTGATGTACTCTCCATACGAGATGCGATGTTTACGGTGTCGCCCCAGACGTCGTATTGCATGCGTTCCTTGCCGAGTACACCCGCTACCACGGGACCACAATGAAGACCAATTCTGACCTTGATTTCGCCAACATCCTTTACCCAATCTGTATCTCCAAGATCTGGTGGCATCTTGATTTCTAAATCATCAAGTGCTTGTAATATTTCTAGCGCTGCTGAACTTGCATTTGTGGTGTGATGTTCGTCGCTTGGTTGCAGACCA
>JBBRES010000073.1:0-11163 GCA_038202665.1 Kapaibacterium sp. (SeqCode)
ATTCATTGCCATCGCCTTGATGCTTGTTTTCTCAATGGTAGTGAGAGCGACAGTGAAGAAGGATCCTCTCAAGGCGCCAAGCGGCCTTGCGAATGCCATCGAAGCATTGGTGACGTATGTCCGTGATGAAATGGTGGTTCCAAACGTGGGGACGAAGAAACGCGCCACGACGTGGATGCCATATTTTCTAGCCTTGTTCTTCTTCATTCTGATCCTCAACCTTGTGGGCCTCATGCCAGGCTGCCATGCGGCAACTGGGTCGTTGGCAGTTACAACAGGTTTGGCCCTCACCTCCTTTATCCTTGTGAACTTCATTGCCATGAAGGATGCGGGAGTTGGAAACTGGTTCAAGCACTTGCTTGGTGGAGCGCCGCTCTATATCGCACCGATCATGGTGCCGATCGAAATCGTCTCGCTCTTTACAAAGCCGTTTGCGCTTACGATTCGTTTGTTCGCGAATATGACGGCAGGACACGTGGTGTTGCTATCGTTGGTAGGACTGATCTTTTTCTTCCAGTCCTTCCTAGTCGCACCCGTGAGCGTTGCCTTCTCGGTCTTCATCTACATGTTGGAATTGTTGGTTGCCGTCTTGCAAGCCTACATTTTTACGATGCTCACCGCAGTGTTCGTAGGACTGGCCTTGGGAGACCATGCGAAAGACGATCATCACGCACACGCACATTGACCTCGACATCAACTACATTTTTTGTTCACACACTCGTTTTTCAAAAGGAATAGCCACATGGATCCCAAAGCATTTGCATGGCTCTCTGCCGGTCTCGGCGTAGGAATCACCGTTTTCGGCGTAGGTACTGGTATCGGTCGCCTTGCTGCAGCAGCTCTCGAAGCAAGCAGCCGTCAACCTGAGAATGCTGGCGACATCCGTATAACGATGATCATTGGTGCTGCCCTTATTGAAGGTGTTGCACTACTCGCCGGTGTTATCTGTATTCTTTTGGCTGTCAAGTAAGAACTCATGCACGACCGTGAATGATCGCGTGCTCTCATTGCAGAGGGCACGCGTTCTTCCTGAACACCACTCTCAACAACGATCCAAGCTAGTACGATGGACATGAACTCCTTGCCCCCGTTTCTCCAAGTCAATCCGGGATTGATCTTTTGGACGTTGATCAACTTCTCGATCTTCGCCTTCATCATCGCGAAGTTCGCGTGGAAGCCGTTGAAGGAAGGATTGCAAGCTCGCGAGAACACCATCAATGAGGCAATCGCCAATGCGCGACTTGCCAATGATGAAGCGCAGACGTTGTTGAATGAGAGCAAGGCAAAGATCACTTCTGCACAGCAAGAAATGATGGCGATCGTGAAGAATGGCAAAGTACAAGCCGAGGCGCAGATTCGTCTCGCAACAGAAGAAGCAGAGGCCGTGAAGAACCAAAAGATCAAGGAAGCGCAACGCGAGATTGAGCGCTCAAAAGATGATGCGATCAAGGAACTGCGTCAAGAAGTGACGTCACTCGTGATCGACGCGACGGAGAAGCTTATTGGCCGTCGTCTCGACAGCGAAGATCACAAACGTATCATCGATTCTTCCGTTAACGAACTCTCAAAGAACTGATCGATGTCCGTACAACGCATAGCCCGTCGGTACGCTCAAGCATTGCTTGACTCTGCCATTGCGATGAATCAACTCGATGCGATCGAGTCGGACATCAAGGTGCTCGCACAGGCGGGAGCCTCGTCGTCAGAGCTGCGTGCTGCGCTTCGTAACCCGGCGATCAATAGCACGAAGAAGATCAGTCTCGTCAAAGAGCTCTTCGAGAATTCTGTTTCGCCGCTCATGATGAGTTTCTTGAAGCTGCTCATCCACAAGAACAGGATGATGTACTACGCAGACGTGATACGCGAGCTAGGGGAGCTGTATGATAGGCACCGTCGCGTCACGCGTGTTGATGTAACGTCTGCATTCGAGCTTGACCAAGCAGAGCGAACAAGAATTGTCTCCCAACTCGAAAAACGAACAGGAATGACTGTCGTTGTTAGTTATCACATCGATGCCTCGCTCATTGGTGGCATTTCAGTGAAGATTGGCGACACGGTTTTGGACAGCAGTATTCATGGGCAATTGGAGCGCCTCCGCGCAACAATGCTCAACTAACCCAGACACAACTACTCACGCTCAACACAAGGTACCGTTATGGCTGATGTTCGACCGGACGAGATCTCTGCGATACTCCGTCGACAACTTTCGGGCTTCGAAAAAGAAACCGATATCTACGAAGTGGGAACCGTTCTCCAAATCGGGGACGGTGTAGCACGCGTATACGGGATGAGCAAGGTCATGATGTCAGAACTCGTAGAGTTCCCCAATGGCGTTGTTGGCATGGTGCTGAACCTTGAAGAGGATAACGTTGGTGTTGTTCTTTTTGGTGACGACTCTCTCGTGAAGGAAGGCGATCAAGTGAAGCGCACTGGTCGCATCGCTTCCGTGCCAGTGGGAGAAGCAATGCTCGGTCGCGTTGTGAATCCGCTTGGTGTTCCAATCGACGGCAAAGGTCCGATCAAGGAATCTGCCTTCTTCCCCATCGAGCGCAAAGCTCTTGGTGTGATCGATCGTCAGCCCGTGACAGAACCACTACAGACAGGTATCAAGGCTGTTGATGCATTGATTCCGATCGGTCGAGGACAGCGCGAGTTGATCATCGGCGACCGTCAAACGGGAAAGACGGTTATCGCCTTGGATACGATTATCAATCAGAAGTTCACGCACACAAAGGAAGCACAAGAGCGCGGCATCAAGCCAGTGTTCTGCGTGTATGTGGCCATCGGACAAAAGGGCTCAACAGTTGCAAACGTGGTGTCGACGCTTGAAAAGTATGGTGCGTTGGAATACACCACGATCGTGATGGCGTCCGCATCAGACCCAGCTCCATTGCAGTTCATTGCACCGTATTGCGGTTGTTCGCTCGGCGAGTATTTCCGTGATTCAGGTCGACATGCCCTTGTGATCTACGACGATCTTACAAAGCAAGCTGCCGCCTATCGTCAAGTTTCGTTGTTGCTCCGCCGTCCACCGGGACGTGAGGCATATCCTGGCGATGTGTTCTATCTCCACAGCCGCTTGCTTGAGCGTGCATCAAAACTTAGCGATGCACTTGGTGGTGGTTCACTCACGGCCCTTCCCATTATTGAAACGCAAGCGGGCGACGTGTCGGCCTACATCCCAACGAACGTGATCTCTATCACGGACGGACAGATCTACCTAGAGCCAAACTTGTTCAACGCTGGTATTCGACCTGCCTTGAACATCGGTATTTCGGTGTCGCGTGTTGGTGGAAATGCACAGATCAAAGCGATGAAAAGGTGGCAGGGCCATTGAAGCTCGAACTCGCTCAATATCGTGCGCTTGAAGCGTTTGCGAAGTTCGGTTCGGACCTCGATAAGTCCACGCAGCAGCAGCTTCGTCGCGGCGCTCGATTGATGGAAGTGATGAAGCAACTTCAGTACTCTCCTGTTCCTGTCGAAGAACAAGTAATCACGATCGTGGCAGCAACAACCGGTTACATGGATGATTTGCCGACAGGTTCCGTAAAGCAGTACGAGCAACAGCTCATCGACTTCATGCGTGCAAGTCATGCAGACATTTTGGATAGCATCACGGTGAAGAAGGAAATCACGGAAGACGTGAAGACAAGGCTCACCGCAGCGTTGGACGGCTTTACGGAGCGGTTCAAGGCAACGCTGAGCTAAGGAACGAACTATGATCGTCCTCACTGGCGGAGCCGGATTCATTGGTAGTTGCCTGTTGGCAACACTGAATGCGAGCGGACATAAGGACGTGTTGATCGTTGACTCTCTCGGCTCGTCAGGAGAAAAGTGGAAGAATCTTGTTGGAAAAACGTTCATTGACATCGTTAGCAAGGAAGATTTTAGAGATCAGATGCTCGTTGGCGACGTGGGTGATGTAAGCGCGGTGATACACATGGGAGCCTGTTCGGCAACCACGGAGACCGATGCAGACTATCTCTACGACAACAACACGAAGTACAGCATCGATGTTGCAGAGTTCGCCTTTGAACGCGGCGCACGTTTTATCTATGCAAGCTCAGCAGCCACGTATGGCAACGGTGAACTCGGATACGACGATGCCACTATTGATCTCGAGCCCATGAACATGTATGGGTTCTCGAAGCATCTGTTTGATTTGTGGATTCGCAGAAATGGACATGCTGATAAATGTGTGGGACTCAAGTTCTTCAATGTCTTCGGTCCGAATGAGTACCACAAGGGCTCAATGTCGAGCATGGTCTTCAAAGCCGTGAACCAGATCAATGAGAATGGGCAGATTCAACTATTCAAGACGAATGATCCTACGTTTGCCGACGGCGGACAAATGCGTGATTTCGTGTACGTGAAAGACTGTTGCACTGTTGTCATGGATTTGCTTGAGCGCCCAAGTGTGAATGGAATATTCAATGTGGGAACCGGCACGGCTCGTACATGGAATGAACTGGCTCTGGCAGTGTTTGCTGCGATGGGCCGAGAGCCGAACATCTCGTATGTAACCATGCCTGAGCACCTTCGAGGACAATACCAGAACTACACACAGGCAGAGATGACGTCGCTTCGTGCATGTCTTCCATCGGCTTCATTTCGATCGCTCGAAGATTCCATTGCTGACTATGTCCAACGCCACCTCCTTCAGGAGCGGCGCACTTACTGATCGAACCCTATGGCAACTCTACGCGAAATCAAGAACCGTGTCACAGCGGTGAAGAACACATCGAAGATCACGCAGGCCATGCGAATGGTGGCTGCAGCAAAGTTGCGTCGCGCACAAGAAGCGATCACGGCTGCTCGACCATTTGCAGATAAGCTCCAACTGATACTAGGAAATCTTGCCGCGGCTGAAACAGATTTCGCACATCCGTTCTTTGAAGCACGCAAAGAGGTAAAGGCGATCGCTGTGATCGTTGTTTCTTCGGATCGTGGTTTGTGCGGCGGCTTCAATACGAATGTGTTCCGCGCTCTTACGCAGCATCTTGTGGCACTCTCGAAAGAGTATCCGAGCGCACTGATTACGCTGATTCCTGTTGGACGTAGAGCTTCCAGCTCGCTCGGCAAAGGTGTTGTACCTATTGCGAAAAACTATCCAGATGTCTTTGGCAAACTGAGCTTCAGCACAGCTCAAGACATTGCGGATCTTGTTTCAAATGGCTTTTTGTCGACCCGCTTTGACAAAGTCGAAGCAGTCTACAACAAGTTCATCTCGACCATGCGTCAAGAAGTGGTGGTCTCGCAAATTCTTCCGATAGCGCCCGCGGAAACCGTGAAGGCAGCAACACGTCCCGTTGACTACATCTTTGAGCCCTCCCGCGCCGACATTCTCGATACACTTCTGCCAACCTACTTGAACATTCAAGTGTGGCGCGCTCTTCTGGAGTCCAATGCTTCAGAACAGGCTGCTCGAATGATGGCGATGGAGAATGCCACCAACAATGCGCGCGATCTCATTAGTTCGCTCCAACTGATCTATAACCGTGAACGTCAAGCGACGATCACAAAAGAAATGCTCGAGATCGTTGGTGGAGCCGAAGCGCTCTCTGGACAATAGCAGTGAGTACGGGGCAACCAAGTTTCTTTTCGGCAAAGGGATTGATCCTTGCCTTGGCCTTGCTCCTTTCTTTTCTTCTTGTCCTCAATATGGAGCCGGACCACAACGTTTACAGTAAGTGGCACGAAAAGCGAATTCGAATCTATTACGATGTGCTCGATAAATACAATGCTCGCCTGCGTCCAGACCAGCGAATGCTCGAGCGGCACAAGTACACGTATCAAATCGTTCAGTGGATTAGTCAACGACTCCTCCCTACGGATACGCTCATGCTGCCACCAGCGGAATACGTGATGAATTTTTACCCCGATGCGTATTGGGTCGACCAGAGGATTTTCTACTATTTCTGCGGACCGATTCCAACGGTGATGTATGGCGATTCACTTCGTGCTCGCTCCGCAAATGTATTCGTCCTTTTTCAACCCGAAGGTGGAATCAGTATTCACCGCAAGGGTGGTCGCACGAATGTAGACTCGATCCTGACCGTCTATCGTAACGAACGGTCGAACAAAAGACCAACGGACTAGCCTCTATGGGAACTGCATTTGGTTTGATGTTTGTGATCATAGCGCTTGAGTTCGCGTTGGGTCTTGCCATGCTTGGTCGGTTGGGCGTTCGCCTATCTCGACCTATGACGTTGGCATTGAGCGTGATTTCCGGGATGTTCATTCATAGTCTACTTCTCTTCGTCACGCAACTCGCGAACATCCCCATCTCCGTTAGTTCGGTAGTGCTGAGTGCATTGGTAGGCGTTGTTGCGCTGCATCTACCGCCCAAACAATTGGTTGCGTACTATGCAGACTTTGTTCGCGCACCGCGGTGGACATTGACGATGTACGATGTTGTGGCGCTAGGCATTGGTGCGTACTTACTGTACATCAGCGTTTGGGCCACTTACTACTGGCCCGTAACACCATTCGATGCCATGGCAGGGATCGATCTTGTTGCGAAGGCGGCGGTGAAGGAAGGCACGTTGAACTGCAGCATCTATCGAGATCCAATCTTGGCTGGCCACCTTTCAAATCAACCGTTCTACGCGCCGTTTGCAATGCTCCAACAAGTGATCACACGATCGATCGGGTTTCCGTTCGGTCAGGTGTGGCTTGCTGTGCTTTCCATTTCGTTCTACACGTTCATGTTTGCGTTTCTTCGCGAACGTGTGCATCCATTTATCGCCGATGTGTTGTGGATCTTCTTCATCATGATCCCAGAGTTGTATGGATATACACTCTTGATGCAAACGGACTTTGCCAATGCGGTGTATTACAGCATTGGTGGGATCCTGATGATCATGGCTATCGAACAAAAAAAGACCACTCTTCTGTGGGCCAGCAC
Source organism: Kapaibacterium sp. (SeqCode) (assembly GCA_038202665.1). Classification (GTDB taxonomy): domain Bacteria; phylum Bacteroidota; class Ignavibacteria; order Kapaibacteriales; family Kapaibacteriaceae; genus Kapaibacterium. The sequence goes on from JBBRES010000073.1 coordinate 6,908, forward strand.
CCTCTTCCTGGCTGGCGCAGCATGGTCACGTTCGGAGTCGTTCCTCCTTATTGGTATCATGCTTCTAGCGATGCTGCCATGGCTTTTGCGCACATGGACGTTGCGGCAGGTGGTGCGATGGTTCGTTGTGACGGGATCAATTGTGATTGCTGTGTTCGCATTGTGGCATGTACTGTGGTTTAGACTCTACCTTCCGGTCCGACCAGACACGGCGGCCGAGGTGATTGGCTTTGATCCGGTTCGTTTCGCCTCCGTCACAGGCCTCATGTTCGAGAATGTTCTTTCTGATGTCGGGTATTGGGGAATGACCTTCTACGGGTTTGTTGCAATAGTTGTGGTCGATGCCATCTATACGCTGTTGAAACGGCTTCGCTGGTCCATCGCCTTGCCTGCAATGTGGATTCTGGTCACCTTTGTTGTGCTTCTGATCGTCGGAACGATTTTTGCATCGGCTGTTGTCGATCAAACGCTGAGAAGAGGTCTGTTCAAGATTCTTCCGTTCATCTACATGCTCATTGCCGGCACGACGATTCTCCAACTTGCGTCGCGACGTCTCCACCGATGGATTTCTGGAGGTGCACAATGATTTGGTCGATTCCCAAAGAGCTACTGATCGTGGGTGTAGTGTTCGTCACGCTGGTGGTGCTCATCGGTATGAGCGCACTCGTATCGCGACTGTTTGTACGCAGACACATCAACGCTCTCCTCTCGTCGATTGGTAAGCAATCGCTTCCCAACTTTAATCAGGCGCTTGTTGCAGCTTTGCCTGTTCCCGTGCAGCGTTACTTCCACTATGCGTTACGCGAAGGACAGCCGAACATCCGGTATGCCATCCTTCGTCAAGAGGCTGTGTTTCGCCATGGCCCCGAGAGTCCGTGGTTTAACGTTCGGGCTACAGAGTACATCAGCGGAATGGAGCCTGGTTTTGTTTGGGATGCCGTGTTGCAACACCATCGATTTTTTTGGCGGACGGCCAAGCTCACGTATCATGAAGGTCGGGGCAGTGGCCACATTAAACTGTACGGGGCAATCTCGTTGCAAGACGTAGAAGGCGAAGAGACGGATGCCTCCATGCTCTTCAGATTTTTATGCGAGCTGGTCTGGTTACCTACAGGGCTGTTGCCTACGCGGACTCTTCGTTGGGAAGAGATCGATGCAACGAGTGCAAAGGCTATCATTACGGACGAGGGCACAACTGTTCAGGCGATCGTTCACGTCAACAGCATCGGTCAGATCGAGCGAATAGTCACCACCGACAAGTATCGCGATCTAAAGAGCGGTTTCGAACAGCATCAATTCACGTTGAAATGTCGCGACTACAAAGAGGTAGAAGGCGTGATGATTCCTACGGCAGTAGACTTCGCGTGGAATTTGAAACACGGGGACTTCGAGTATGGCAAGTTCAACATTACTGGTGTTCGGTACTTCTATAATTGAGCGGTGCGCCGTTGACGTTGTGTTGCCGCATTCCAATGCACTGAGACCCATGATGTGGGAATACTAAGGACTTTCTGCGCTAGAGACGTGCTCGCTCGTTTCTGCATGACATTGTAGTCCTGACGACGGATCTCGCCCAGAATACCCCGGTAGTTCGAACTCATCAATGTGACAGTCAGGCGACTATTCTTTTCCAAGTAGGCAATTCCTTTGTCGGCGCGGTGGTAATACGATTCCGCTAGTCGTACGAGCTCCTTGATCAGATCTTGGAGCTGTTCAGTGTGACGCAGTGCAAGAATGTCGGCTTCTTGCACACCAAACCGACGGAGCTCTGATTGCGGAAGGTAGATGCGTCCCTTTCCTGCATCTTCGCGTACATCCCGAATGATATTGGTGAGCTGCATCGCGATGCCAAGATCGACGGCATGGTCCAAGGCCATTGCCGATGAGTAGCCAAAGATTTCGGACGTCATAAGACCTACAACAGAGGCAACCTTGTAGCAATACTCGCGAAGCTCGTCGAACGTTTCGAACCGAGAAACGGTAGTGTCCATCAGGACGCCCTCGATCAATTCAACCGGAAGGCTACGAGGAATCTTGTAGTGGCGGAGGGTGTCTTCCCACGCCACGACGATGGGGTGACTTGCTGCGTGACCATTGTAAGCGTTCTGAATTGCTGAATTCCATTGTTCAACAATCCGACGTGCATCTCCAGGTGTCACGTCTCCGTTCTCCATGGCCACATCTATGAGATCGTCTACGTACCGACAGAATGCATACACGGCATAGCAGGCGTTGCGCTTACTTTTCGGGATAAAATGCGATGCAAAGTAGAACGTTTTGGCGTGGAGGTACGTCAGCTCACGGCAGTATTCGTACGCTGCCGCCGCATCCATCGCGAATGCCGCGTCTTGCGGTGCAATATGACTGGTGATTGGTCGATTCATCGCCTGCATTGAAAATACCCTAATTTGAAGCTCTTGAACGGACCCAATGAAAACTCGAAGTATATACCGCTGTACGGCATGTGGTCACTCAACACCACGTTGGGCCGGAAAGTGCCAGCAATGTGATTCCTGGAACACATTAGTTGAGGAGATCGAGCATCGAGAGTCTCGTGGCTCATCGGCCAAGCTTGTCAACGAAGCTCGTTCGTTGGCTCAGGTACTCGCGCTCGACGAGGTGGATACGAGCATCGCTCCTCGCCTCCAAACCGGCATTGCAGAACTCGACCGCGTGCTTGGGGGTGGTTTGATGCCCGGAAGTATCGTCTTGGTGGGTGGGGATCCGGGTCTCGGGAAAAGCACTTTGATGTTGCAGATGTCGGCAGGGCAGCAAGGGACGGCTCTGTACGTCACCGGTGAGGAGAGCCTCCACCAGATCAAACTGCGGTCTGACCGCCTTGGACTTGACGCACGTTCCATAAACGTTTGCTCAGAAACCAACATCGAGACTATCGTTGCCATTATCGAGCGCACGAAGCCAAGTGTGGCCATTATTGATTCAGTGCAGACCATGATTACAGACACCTTGGACTCATCACCCGGAAGTGTGGGTCAGGTGCGTGAATGCACGGCCCTCCTTACACGCTGCGCTAAGAGTTCAGGTATCCCAGTCGTTATCATCGGTCACGTCACCAAAGACGGCATGATCGCAGGCCCTAAAGTTCTCGAACACATGGTGGACACTGTTCTGCAGTTCGAAGGTGATGGGATGTATTCCTACCGCGTTTTGCGTGCCTTAAAGAACAGATATGGCAGTACGAACGAGATTGGCGTGTTCGATATGGCAGCCAATGGCCTTCATGAGGTGCCAAATCCGTCGGAAATGCTTCTCTCACACAGAAGAGCAGGGGAGCCAGGGACAGCTATTGTTGCCGTGATGGAGGGTACTCGGCCACTGCTGGTAGAGGTTCAGGCCCTTGTGAGCGCTAGTGGATACTCGGTTCCACAACGCGTAAGTACTGGATATGAAACCAAACGCTTACAGATGATCTTGGCGATTCTTGAGAAGCGCGGCGGAGTCCAACTACGGCAAAGTGACGTGTTTGTGAACATCGCGGGCGGGATCGCCATTCAGGACCCTGCTATCGATCTTGCTGTGGCGGTAGCTCTCGCAAGCTCGGTGATGGATGCCCCTGCACCTTCAAATGCCGTTTTCATTGGTGAGCTCGGGCTTACAGGAGAAGTACGGCATGTATCCTTTGCTGAGCAGCGTGTACAAGAATCCTTGCGACTTGGATTAAAACAGGTATACTTGCCTACTTCTAGTCTAGAATCCTTATCGGTTTCCATTAGAACTTCGTGTCTTCCGGTGGATCGGATATCCCCATTGCTCTCTACTCTCTTTGGTTGAATGCAACAACAGTTATCAGATGAAGAACTCATCAAGAAGTTTACCGAAGGTGATGAACGGTCGTTTGTGCTCCTCATGCGTAGGCACAAAGACCCCATCACCAACTTCGCGTTTCGCTTTCTTGGGAACTACGACGATGCGATCGACATAGCGCAGGAGACATTCTTGCGTGTCTTTCGATTCGGCCACACCTATGCCGGCGATGTGAAGTTCACCACTTGGCTTTACACCATTGCATCCAATCTTTCCAAATCTGAGCTCAAGCGGTATCGGCGTAAGTTCGGTTCGTCATTGCAGACCACGTTTCGGAAGAGTGAAGAAGACCCATCCTGGGACATTCCGGACGAGACGTACAGACCAGATGATCGCGTAGACAATAACACCATTGCTCAGTCGATTCAGTCCGCCCTCATGAAAGTTTCGCCTACCTACCGTGAAATGATCATTCTGCGAGATCTCCAGCA
>JBBRES010000074.1:0-11142 GCA_038202665.1 Kapaibacterium sp. (SeqCode)
AAGTAGATGGCAGGTGAGCGACTCGTGTCTTTGTCTGCAGCAGTTGGTGCGATTGGATCAATCGAACCCTTGATTTCGCCATTCGTAACACCCACGACGCCAAGGAATCCGGCGTGTTGGAACGTTACGTCAGCACCGATCTCTGTTGTGAAGGCATCAACAAGGTAGTTCTCAATGAACGGATTGTAGATAGTTGCACCACCGTCTGACCGACGGAAGTGAGCATCACCGTAGTTGATTTCCATGTGTCCGGCGCGAATCGTGAGGTACTTCATCACGTTGTCGATGAACTCACTACCAAGGAAGGCAAGCTTATCAAACTGAATGTAGCCGCCCTTTACCCACGTTTCCTGGTGGTGACGTGAGGAGAGATAGAGTGCAAGGTTCAGCCGCACACCGTCTGCCAGTTGGGCATCGATCATAAGGTTGGCTGCTGCATTGTTGAAGCCACCCGTTGTACTGTACGGTACGTTGGCATCGATTGAGTCTTTGCCGGCGTTGTACTTCTTCCAGTTAGGAAGGGTGGTACGGTCTACTCCCGTCAGAACGTTCGTACCATCAAAGGCACCGTTCTTCGTGGTTAGCATTTGGAAGCCCTGCGTGAAGCCAGCACCAAAGCGTAGCTTCATTCCGTCGAACTTGACGACGTCTTCTTTCGTCGTTTCATACACATTCAAACCGTCTTTGTCGTATGTACGATAGTACTGCATCGAAGGGAACTGTGCGAACAATCCCAGAGACGTCGCGCTCATGAGAATTGTGAACACCAAAAGTCGAAGAGTTGCTTTCATGACCATTACTTTTCCGTTGTGAAACAAAAACCCCGTGTGTATTCATCAGATTCGTCAATTGACCGAAGTCAGATTTTCTTCATTGTGATGTCGAACGAAATCGAAACATCGTCGCCAGCCTTAATCACGCCAAGCATGGCCGAAGGGCGATCCATATCGAATTGCGACATTTTGAGTTTCTTCTCAGCAGAGAACATCACGTCGCCATTCGCATTCACTTTTGCGGTCACTGTCATGTCGATGGTTACCGATTTCCCTGCCACCTTTAGCGTGCCTTTTGTCTCGAGAACGAAGTCCGAGCCCTTTTTCGTAAGCGACGTAACACTTGATAGGTTGTACACGATTTTGGGGTTTTCTTCAGACTTCAGTGCCTCGTAGATTTTTTCGTCCATCGATTCACCTTTTTCGGACTTGATGGACGTGACGTCGCATTCCACCCAGAATCCTGTAAGGCCTGTGAGTTCTGTACCCACCACGGTGAAATCGGCGCGTGCCTTCATGTCGTTCAAGGGGGCTTCCCAATCGTGAAGCGTAGACGTGCCATTGATGACCATTTTATGGGCCTTATCGCCGTATTTGTCGGCAAAGACTTGCGTAGTGCCAACAACAAGAAGTGCGAGAGCGAGGAGAGAGATGGACCGTTTCATTGTATTTCCTGGGTTGTTCGTTGTTCTGGTTACAAACATGAGGGTGGGACGCACCCCGAAAAATGATTTTTGTCAGCCAGAGTGTAAATAATGCCGTACCTGCGTTGCATTTTAGCGGTGTTCCTAGGGGTTCCATTCATGGAGGGGTTATGAGTTTAGTTCAAAGGGCGCTCGATGGGTACTTTCATCCATCGACCGTTGAAGAGATCCAGGCACTTGTGCTCGACGCTCGAGCACGAAGAAGAACGATTCGTGTACGCGGGGCGGGTCATTCCGTCAATCAAGCCGTCTACACCGATACATTTCCGTATGAGACGGCAGAGTACTTCGCGCCGTCAGAAATCGCAGACAACTACGCGCTGAACTTTCAGCCAGTGGTTGTGCCAGAGAACGAGATCAACATTTTGCTCGACCAGTTCATCGACGTTGTCTTCTATGAAGAGAACGGCAAGAACTATGTGAAAGCGTGTGCTGGATGTCACCTCGGCCGCGATCCGTATGATCCGACGGAAACGTCGACGTACTTCAACAGCCTGTTCTACCAAATGGATCAGCGCGGCTTTGCCGTGCCAGACATGGGTGGAATCACCCACCAAACCGTAGGCGGCTTCCTGTCTACAGGATCGAGCGGCGGTTCGTTGAAATACAGCATTGAGGATGCCATTGTTGCCTTCTCATTCATTGACGGCAACGGTGAACATCACCACTGCTCGAAGTTCGATGAGAACACAGACCTCTTCTATGCCCTAGGTGTTTCACTCGGACTGTTAGGAGTTATCACGCACGTGACGTTCGAGTGTATGCCACGCTACAGTATTTCCGGAAGCGAGACCACGACGTATGAGAGCAACTGCGCTGTAGACCTGTTTGGTGGCGGCAGTAAAGGAAAACCGTCCCTTGAACAATTTCTGCGCGACACCGAATACACACGCCTGATGTGGTGGCCGCAAAAGAAGGTTGAGAAGATGGTGGTTTGGAAGGCGGCAAGGGTTCAAGGGAAGGTTCCTACGCCATACATCCCCCAGCCCTATGTCGAAACACAGGAGATATTCGGTTCTCCAACACCATTGCAATACCTTGGCGCCCTCTTCTACAATGCCGTCGTAACCTGGCCCGCATCGCTGTATGAGGTTATCAAAAACGCCACACTCGCAAAGATCCTGAAGCCGATTATCGAACTGATCTACGAGCCGTTCATCTTGCCATTCGTGATTAATATCTTCGTGCAGAACGACGACAAAAAGCCAGGTGGAAAACCACAAGAGTTCCACGACCTGTGGTGGCGCGGATTGCCAATGGATAATCAGGTGGACGACAGGCTTCTTCACGTGATCTTCACGGAACTGTGGATGCCTATTGAACAAACTCAAGCAGCCATGGTGGCTCTGAACAATTTTTACGATAAGGGCGGATACAAAGCCACAGGATATTTCTCGAACGAGATTTATGGCACAAAGGCTTCGAAGTTTTGGATGAGTCCGGCGTTCGAGCGCGACGTTGTGCGATTCGACATCTTCGTGTATAGCGATGGCGTGAACGAACCGTATGATTTCTACACGCAGTACTGGGACCTTCTCAAACCATTCAACTTCCGTGCACACTGGGCAAAGTACTTGCCGGGTCAGCCCTATAGCCCAGATCAACTCAAAGAGTGGTACGAGTACTTCCGTACACAGAATCCACGATGGGACGCATGGATGGCGCTGCGTGCCAAGCATGATCCGGAGCAGGTCTTTGTGAACAACTACTGGCGGACACGCTTGCAGATTGCGCCTCTGCAGGCATCGGACTATCCCGCAAAGCCATCGCCACGTCCACAGCCACAACCCGCATCAGATCCTGATCCAACGCCAAGCTCGTACTACGTGGCTTCGATCTTCTGGTCGCTGCTGGTTGCCGCCGGCGTACAGATTGTTGGTTCGAACATATGCGACATGTTCTCGTGGAATTCCATCTGGACAGAGATCTTCATCATCACCCTTATGGGCGTTGGCATTGGCGTTGGCAACGTTTGGTTCCGTCGCACATCAGGTACCCTGATGATGATCATTGCCGGTTTCGTTGCGCTAATCTTGAATCTGATAAACGCAGCATCGGGATACTACTTCTGGCAATGGCATCCTTTCCTTGGTATACCAACGTGGTTGCTCGGACTTTGCTTTGAGCTCTTTGTGGCTGTCTTCGTCACGTGGCTCTCGAGAAAGCTTGGAGAGCGCTTCTTTGCAGAACACACAGCCAGATGATCGCTATTCACGGATACCGCATCGAGAGCGTATTGTACGAGAGCACCGTTCACGTACTGTATCATGCTATCGAAGAGTCTAGCGGACGTCCTGTCATTCTCAAGACCATGCAGGAGCTTGCTGTGACGCCATTGCGTTGCAGCAGGCTCCGCTTGGAGCACTCCATTACGAGTCGCATTCCTCGCGCATCGGTCGTTGGTGCCGTCTCTCTTATCGAGCATCGCAATGTGCCGGTCTTCATCAAGGAGAATGTTTCCGGCGTACCGCTCGACCAGCTTCTTGTGTTGGGAGGCATGGACATTGCAGACGTGCTCACGATAGCCGTTCAACTGGCCGATGGTCTCGATGCAGTGCACAGTGCCAAGGTCATGCACAAGGATGTAAAGCCAGAGAACATCATTGTTGTCCCCGCCACCTTGCATACCTACCTGACGGATTTCGACCTTGCCTCTGAGCTACTCATAGAGAACGCAGACGTTACGGAACTAGGCGAACTGCAAGGTTCGTTGCCGTACTTGTCTCCCGAACAAACAGGTCGGATGAATCGCGCCGTTGACTATCGCACAGACTTCTATTCGCTTGGTGTGGTGTTGTACGAAATGCTCACGGGCGTGCGGCCGTTTCAGGCAACAGATGCAATGGAAATGGTGCACTGCCACATCGCACGTCAGCCCGAATCCATCAGAACGCGACGTCCCATCGTTCCTCTGATGCTAGCACACATTGTCGAAAAGCTCATGTCGAAAACGGCCGAAGAGCGCTACCAGAGCGCCTTGGGCATAGCCGAAGATTTGCGTCAATGCGCGCGTGCGTGGAAGGAGAACGGAAGCATCGCAGAGTTTACACTTGCGACCTTTGATGCTTCCGATCGTCTTCGTATTCCGCAGAAGCTGTACGGTCGCGAGCGTGAGATCGAATCCCTCCTGCATGTCTTTGAACAGGCGGCAATGGGATCAACACACTACGTTGCCGTACGCGGCTATTCGGGAATTGGAAAAACGTCGCTCATCAACGAAGTGCAGAAGCCCATTACGGCGCGACGTGGTTTTTACTGCGCAGGGAAGTTCGATCAGTTTCAACGCAACCTTCCCTACAGCGCACTTCTGCAAGCGTTAGAGCGTGCACTCCGTCAGATTCTGTCCGAGACTGACAGCGTGGTGCAGCAATGGCGCAGTACCATTCAACAAGCCCTTGGCGACAATGGTCGTGTGATCACCGATGTGCTGCCCTTGCTTACGGTCCTCATTGGTGAGCAATCAATGGTAGGGGAGCAGGGAGGCATGGATGCGCAGCGCCGTATCAACGAAACACTATTGAGTCTCATTGGTGCCATTGCAACTCCAGAGCACCCGCTCGTTGTGTTTGTAGACGACATGCAATGGGCTGACAGCGCCACGTTGTCATTCCTAGAATACATGGCCACGATTGATCCTCTGGCCGTGATGATGGTGCTCTCGTATCGCGACAACGAAGTGGGAACGGCGCATCCTCTTGTGCATACCCTTGATGTGATCAATCGGTCGCGCACGGCACTGCATACCATCCAACTTTCTCCGCTCAACCGGACGCACTGTTTGGAACTCTTGCGTGAGACGTTGCTGCCAACGTCGGTGAACCTAGATCCATTGGCCACACTCCTCATTCACAAAACGGCGGGCAATCCGTTCTTCGTGAATCAGTTCTTAAAGGTTTTGTCGGAGCAAGGTTCCATTGTCTATGACAAGACAACGAAGGAGTGGACGTGGGATCTAGACGACATTGAACGTCGGCAAATGACGGACAACGTTGTAGATCTTATGACGCAGAAGCTACGTCAGTTCTCTGCTCCCGAACTCCACGTACTCCATGTAGCTGCAGCCATTGGGGGCGAGTTTGATCTCCCGCTCCTTGCAACAGTATGCGGCGATGTGCGCGCAACGGCACAGCTTCTTTGGGAGCCTGTGAGTGAGGGAATTCTGTATGCAGACGGTCTAGTGTCGTTGGGCGACATCATTCAAACCACCGACGTCGACCTTGACATAGCACAGTCACTTCGCTGTCGATTCCAGCACGACCGCATTCAGCAGGCCGCCTACTCCATGGTAGGTGAAGCAGAGCGTGCAACAATACACGTTGCCATTGGCAGAGCAATGCTTCTGCGAAACAACGTCGACTCTGTATTTGAAATCGTTACGCAACTCAATGCCGGCATCAACCAGATAACAGCTCCCGACGAACGACTTCGCATTGCTCGTCTCAATCACGATGCAGCACGAAAGGCTCTTGCATCTGCGGCCTTTGTCCCGGCTCACGACTATGCGTTGATGGCGTCTCGCTTCCTTCCTGGTGATGCATGGAATGTCGACCCCGGACTTACACGGCAGATCTACGAAGCGCTTGCCGAAGCAGATATGCTGTGTGCCTACTTCGACGATCTGGACGTTGTGTGCGACCTGCTCATGGAACACGCAGAAGAGACAATGCATGCCGTGCGTGTACATGAGTTTCGGAAACGAAAGTTCGTTGCGTTGCTTCGCTCACCCGAGGCGATTCGTGAGTCGTTGATGGCACTCGAGCTCTTGGGAGTTCGCTTTCCAAAGAAGCCAACCACACTACACACCATTGCAAAGCTTGTACAGGTTCAAGCCAAGGTTGGAAGGAAGACGCCTGCAGATCTTATCGCCATGCCTGAGATGAGCGACGAGCGCATCCAGCATGTATTCCGACTCACGGCAGAAATGGCTACGGCTGTGTACACGGTAATGCCTGCTCTCTTTCCGCTGATTCTCTTGAAGCAGATGGAGCTCACACTGCGGTACGGCAATCACCGATACTCTGCATCGGTGTACATGGGATATGCCATCATCCTGACGGTGGCCCTGGGAGCCGTCGACAAGGCCTACGCCCTAGCGCAAGCCGCCATGGTGCTACCAGAGCGATTCAACCACCCGTCCCTTGTAAGCAAGACGATAAGTGCATTTGCCATCCTCATTCAGCACCGGAAAGAGCCACTCGAGAACACACTCGCCGTGTTCCATGCAGGATATGTTTTTGGTATCGAAGCGTCTGCGTTCGAAGACGCCTGTTTCTCTGCTGTTGGTGTTACCTATCACAGTACGTTTCTCGGCAAAGAGCTTGTTACGCTTCGGCGCAACACAGAGGCGTACCGACAGACGATGATCGATCTCGGTCAGCGGCGTAGTGTAGAGGCTGCAGAAACCTATACGCAGTTGTTCGACGTGTTGCTCGATCCAACAGCGCCCACGGTGTTCGATGGTGTGTTCGGCACAGAGACGGAATTCATGCGGCGGGTAGAGGACACGAAGGATCAGACTACCATATCGTCGCTTCGTTTTCACATGGGCTTCGCTGCCTACATGCACGAAGACGATAGCGCTGCGCGTGTTCACTTTGCAACCGGACTCGCTTCAATCGAATCACTCAAGGGCACACTCTCCGAAGCATTGTATGCGCAATACGCAACGCTTGCAGCACTCATGGACCCGCGTGTGGCAGAGCCAACACGCCGCCGTGCCGCCCTACGCATTGCTTCGAAGAATCTCAAGACGTTGCGTACATGGTCGGCATTCTGTCCAGAGAACTACGAGCATCGATTGCGCCTTGTCGAAGCAGAAGTAGCTCGCGTTCGTGGTGATGTTGAGCGCGCTTTGTCGCTCTATGATCAGAGTGCGCAGATTGCCGCACGCTGGGAGTTCCTGATCGAAGAGGGCTTGTCCAACGAGCTGGCAGCGCGCACGTGTGCTGCTCATGGTATGCATGACCGTGCACGCACGTATGCAATGAAGGCAATGGAGTGTTACGAACGTTGGGGGGCGGCGGGAAAGATTCGACTGTTACAACAACGATATCCGGAGTTGATTGTGCGTACACCAAGTAACAGTAGTTCAGTTGCAACCACCACATCGCACGGTGGTGGTATATCACTCGATCTTGCCTCTGTTGTGAAGGCCTCACACGCCTTAGCTGGAGAGATTGATATCAATGCACTCTTGCCAAAGCTTATGACCATTGTGATGGAGAACGCCGGTGCCGAGCGTGGTACGCTGTTGCTTGAACGAGAAGGGCAATGGCTGATCGAGGCAGAGAGTGATCTCAACAATGGCAGTACACGACGAATGCATTCGGTACAACCGGATGGCCTTGTACCAATGAGCGTTGTGAGTTACGTTGTGCGGACGCTCGAGGCAGTGGTCCTTGCAGACGCCGCATCATCGCGGCAGTTCATGACAGACGCCTACATACACGAGCGACAGACAAAAAGTCTGCTTTGTATCCCCATCAAACGTCAGCATAAGATCATTGGTGTGATCTATCTCGAGAACAATCTTGCTGCGGGTGCATTCACCGAAGAGCGACTCGAAGTATTGAATCTTTTGAGTGTGCAGATGGGAATCTCTATCGAGAATGCCATGCTCTACGAAAGTCTTGAACGAAAAGTACAAGAGCGCACAGCCGCGCTGGAGGCGGAGAAGAAGAAGTCAGAGCAGTTGCTCTTGAATGTACTGCCTGCGAGTATCGTGCACAGACTCAAACAGGGAGAGACAACAATCGCAGACAGATCTAGCAACGTCACAGTGTTGTTCGCAGACATTGTGGATTTCACTCATTTGTCTGCAACAGTAGAGCCGGAGCATGTGGTCGACATTCTCAACACCGTCTTCAACCACTTCGACGATCTCGTGGAGCGCCACGGTGTAGAGAAAATCAAAACCATTGGCGACGCCTACATGGCCGTTGGTGGAATTCCTGAACCACGCGAAGATCATGCAGAGGTAATGGTACGACTAGCGCTCGACATGCAAGCATCTATTCCACTTCTTGCTCGGGCAGTTGGTATGGACACAATCAAGATTCGCGTGGGCGTTCACACTGGCAGTGTGATCGCCGGTGTGATTGGTCGGTCTAAGTTCAGTTACGACCTCTGGGGCGACACCGTGAACACCGCTGCTCGAATGGAGAGTCACGGCATGCCAGGTCGTGTTCACGTCAGCGAAGATGTTGTCCGCAAACTCAATGGCCACTCAACAAAGTTCGCCTTTGAGAAGCGCGAGCAGATCGAGATTAAGGGCAAGGGTCTGATGACAACGTACTTTGTGTCATAGCACACCTTGCCCTTCCGCCTTACGTTTTTTTTAGAACTCTTCCTCCTACATAGGCCGCCTTGAACTATGCTCATACTGTCAAGCTTCAACCACCGATATGCCCTCATCAAGGTGTCGATGCCGATGTTGGTATCAGTGAGATCGTATGAGAACTTCAACGAGTCAAGTGTCGAAGGTGGCAGTACAGAATGCAGATCTATGGTTTGATGCATCGTAACGCTGTCAAGCGAAGGTGGCACTGCCTGCTTCTGTAGGAGCCAATATGCAACACCTGCGGCCGACCAAGCACGAACGTTCAGGTATCGATACACTCTCGAGGCGACGTTGCGGTATGCGATTGTGGCATAGGCAATTGCGCCTTGCGGAATGGTATTGTTCGCCGGGTTGATGTCTTTACAAGGAATCTCGGACTGATAGACGAGACCTCCACTTGCCTTATTCCGAATCATAACGGTATTCGTGTAGTTCGAAGTTGCAAGACGATTGTCGTTTGCGATTTCGATGGCAAGCTGTGCTACCATCAGTGCGCGGAGCTGTCCGTACACCGTCAGCAGCTTCACAGGCCTAAGATCTGTGGCCATTGCGGACTGAGTGGCGAAGAACGCATAACCCTGTCCAGGATCTCGTGATAATGATTCAGCGCCGAACTACAAGATTCGTAACTTTTTCCTGCTTCGTCGTTACTCTGTCGCTCAGGTTATTTCACATTTCTAGAGGAGGGTTGCCATGTCAAAGGTTGTGCATTTCGAGATCCCTGCAGAGGATCCAAAGAAGAAGATGGATTTCTTCTCAAACGTGTTTGGCTGGTCGTTCCAGGCGTGGGGCGGCGAAGATTACTTTATGACGAAGTCTGGAGCAGAAGGTGCGATGGGGATTGAGGGTGCGATTATGAAGCGCAATGACCCCTCACAGCCACTTGTAAACACCATCAGCGTTGCATCGATCGACTCCACAGTTCCCCTCATTGAAGCGAACGGCGGCGCCATCGTCGTCCCCAAAATGGCCGTCGGCGAGATGGGGCATGTTGCGTACTTCACAGATCCAGAGGGAATGATCCATGGAATATGGGAAGTCAAATAAGAAGTGAGACAGTCTGCCGGGAGGCTGCCGGGAGGCTGCCGGGAAGGAAATGAACGCGCACGCCTCAGTGTAGCACGAAGTTCTTTCAGTCTCTCACGAGCCTAACAGACAGTCCCCTGTCCATTTCGTTGTAGACGGCGTAGACGAGTGAGTCGTTGCAGTACACGAATCGCTGCTTTGCGTTAGCTGAGTCTTCCTTTGTCGATGTCCAGTACTCGCCGTACACACCTACTAAATAGAACGCTCCTGCCTTGCCGCGGTAACCCGCTGGCAGGGCAGCGAAGCCAAACTCATTTGTTCCCGCGCCTCCTCCCGCCCATCCAACCCAGCCTGTTACATTTTTGAGCTTAAGCCCTGGATTCACGCCGGCAAACTTCACGAGCGTCTCCCACTCTGCGTCGGCGGCTATGTGCCAGCCGGCCGGTGCCAAACCACGGGGATCATTCACCGCGAACCAGTTATAAAGCTTTCCATACAAGGTATCGTTCGACGCAATATCATCAGTATAGCAATAAGCGGGAGTGCCACTCTTCCCTGCCGCCACCCAATCTTTCGCATTTGTCACATAGAGGATGCTGTCGCCATTTCGAAAGCGGGAGGCATTCAGATTCTTTGACGTCCACACTTGCGTTCCAATCCGTACCGACCCGGCAGGAAGAACTTCAGGTCCGGTGCTGTCGTCAACGCAAGATGCAAGTGCAAGTAAGGCGGCGAGGAGGAGGAGGAGTTTCATGATCTCAAGATAACAGCTAGTCTCTGAAGTTGAGTGCCGCAGCCATTTCATCGGCCAATGGCTCGGAATACATACCGTAGGAATTCACGAGTACGCCCTTGATGTTGTGCTTCTCCGACGAGATCGCAAAGACGATCACTTCATCGGCAGGGTCGCTCGCGCCTTCAAGCCTCACCACCGAGTCAATCTTGAACTCATCGTGATTGAGCATCACCTTACTGGTACTGCACTCAAGACAGTTTTGACGGAGGTTCAGATCCTCGGTATACCCTTCGCGCTTGAGCCGATCGAGGATGTCTACGAGTGTTGGTTCCATGGAATGTCCGCTCCGCTATTGTTGTGAACTCGCTGGGTCAAGAACTTACGCAGGAACGTCTGAAGAGAGCGGCCGGGAAGTGAAGTGAGAAGTGAGAAGTGAGAAGTGACAAGTGAGAAGTCAAGTGAGAAGTGAGAAGTCAAGTGAGAAGTGACGAGTGACAAGTGAAACGTGACATCCTTCCCGGCAGCCTCCCGGCAGCTGCCGGGAGGCTGCCGGGAAGGATTTGA
>JBBRES010000075.1:0-11120 GCA_038202665.1 Kapaibacterium sp. (SeqCode)
AAGCAATACAGTACCAGTATGACGCCAATTGCAATCCTGCACAAACTCCGTAGGTTGTCCTGTGTGAAGAATGTGATTACCATAGCAATGACACTACATCTGTTCTTGCTTCTGTCCGTGCATGTGCACGGACAGAATGCAGGAGCAACATGGATGTTCGGCGAGCGATGCATGATCAAGTTCGCACAGAATGGGATGATCAAACCCGTTCCGACGCCTATGTTGGGAAGCCCGCTACGGACGATCGAGGGGTGCTCGGTGATTTCTGACTCCTGTTCCGGGGGCGTTGTACTCTTTACCGATGGACGCCGTGTATGGAATAGATATTTTCAGATTATTCCAGGCGCCGAAGACCTTTGCGGCGGGACGTCCTCAGCGCAGAGCGCCGTCATTGTTCCGTTTCCGGGGCATGCAGGGCAGTTCTACATATTTACCGCACCGTCGATTAGCGGAGCGGGCTTTGATCTTACTGACCCGCCGTGTGTTGAGCAAACGTATAACTATTCGATTGTTGATGCCGATGCGAATGGCGGCTCTGGGCGCATCGTTGCAAAGAATATTCAGTTCACACAAAGTGCCGATGAGCAAATCGCGGCAACACGTGATGCCTCAGGAACGGGATATTGGATAGTGTGTTTGGAGCCGGCCTTCAGGCGATTCTCTGCCTTTCATCTTGACTCAAACGGCTTTTCTACTACTCCCGTCTACGGCGGCTTGCCTGCCGCTCCCATTTTTGGACCGGGTATAATGAAGATATCTGTGCAGGGCAACAGGATTGCCATTGCCGGAGCTTGGTTCGGTGTGTTGTACGACTTTGACAATGCAACCGGAGTTGTGTCGAACGAGAGGAGCATACAGACGTTGACTCCGTACGTCAAATTCAATGCAGTAGTTCAGACAGGGGTCCCCCCTTATGGCTGTGCATTCTCGCCCGATGGATCCAAGGTGTATTTCGGCACGAATTCACCAGTGAAAGGCGGCAACAAGAATTGCTGGGGCCTGTATCAATTTGACCTTCGATTGAGTAACTGGGATTCTGTGATCGAAAGCGTCCATCTCGTGTATCTAGATTCCAATCGAAACACACGTAGTCACTTTGGAGGATCACCCACATTGCAACTGGGCATTGATGGGCGACTGTATGCACTCCTCGAGAATGACATGGATGTTGTTGAGTTTCCAAATGAGCGTGGCAATGCATGCCGGTATCAAAAGCAGGTGGTCGTCTACCCATCATCTTGTCGGGCGGGGGCCAGTGGCCCAACGCTCATCGACTCAGATCTTGGCCTACAGCGGCGCGATAATTCGTGCAGAGCGCCGTGGATTACCTTTCAAAGCGATACTCTTTGTGAAGGTGAGTCGGTGCAGTATACCGCCTCGGCCGTCAATGGTACAACGGCATGGCATTGGGAGTTTCCGGGAGGGACGCCTTCTGTTTCCGATAGTGCAATACCGCCGCGTGTGACGTATCCATTGGCAGGCATGTATGTGGTTCGCGTGCGCGCCGCCAATAGTGTTGGGTGGGACCAGCAAGAGGATTCTGTTGTGGTGCTTCCTGCACCACGGGTGACGGCCGGCAACGACACGGTGGTTTGCCGCGGAAGCACAATGCAACTACGAGCGTCGGGTGCAATGCGATACGAGTGGACGTCGAATGCGACGCTCATGAATAGCTCGAGTGCTCGCCCTACTCTCGTTGCCTTGGCAGACTCGATACGCTGCACGGTGATAGGCACGAACACGTCAGGTTGCTCCGATACGGCCACAATGTTGATCCGTACGAATATCGTTCAGGCTCAAGCAACTGCCGACACGCTCATCTGCTCCGGGGCTGCCGCCACATTGTCTGTGAAAGGTGGGTCGGCAGTGCTGTGGACACCGTCTCAGTCCTTGAGTTCGGACACGGGACGTGTTGTGCGTGCTACACCCACAGCAACGACGCGCTATACTGTCCGTGTTACGGACTCGCTCGGCTGTACCGATACGACATCTGTTGTTGTCTACGTAGCTCTTCCGCCCAACGTTGTGGCCTACGGTGATACAACAGTCTGTCCGAACATCAACACTCCTGTTTTTGCCACAGGCGCGTTGCGGTATCGCTGGAGTCCCACATGGGCCGTGGCCAATGCCAATGCAGCCTCGACAACGGCAAGAGTGCCGCAGACAACATTGCTCATTGTAGAAGGTTGGAATGCCGCTGAGTGTACGTCACGCGATAGTGTGATTATTACCGTTCGAAATGAGGGCACGGTGGGCGCCATGCCGGACACTACGATATGCCAGGGTAGTAGTGTGGCGTTGCGAGTAATTGATGTGAACGGTCCGATTGAATGGACAACAACATCTTCTCCCACGCCCTTGTCTTCCGAGCGCGAGTTCATTGTGCGCCCAGAGATAACCACTTCCTACGTTGTACGGATCACATCCACTACCTGCTCGGATCCGGATACCGTCACCATCTTCGTCACGCCCGAGCAGCACATCACGGCATCACTTGCCGCTACGATATGCGAGGGCGACAGTGTGTGGCTCTCCGCAACAGGTGGAGCAACGTATCGTTGGTGGCCGGCAGTGGGACTGTCATCACCCACACAAGCGACAACGCTGGCACGACCAACAGTGTCAACGACGTACTCCGTAACCGACACCTCTAGGCCTTGTGCAGATACCGCTGCGGTACGCATCGAAGTGCTCGCTCGCACAACAAGCACACTCCAGCTTACTCGAGACTCTGTTGCCGCCGGAGATCGGTATGCTCTGAGTCTGCTGCGTAGCGGGCCAATGTTGAATGCATCGGTCACTGCAACACTTCTTTTCGACGGGCGACTTGTCAGCATCGACTCCATAGAGAACGCAACTGTTCTATCTCAGACAAACCTCGGTACGCCGAATGCAACTACTACCGTTGCCCTCCCGATAGGAGTAAATGCACATACCGTTCACGGCCGCACGTTTGTAACGGAAACCACTGCAACGGATGTGATGCTGGTGGTTGATTCGACTGATGCCTGCTCGCTATGGTCGTTACAGCCAGGACATGTAGCTGTGTATGGATGCAATCTTCCGCTACGCGGCTCTGTCCAACTGGCAAACATCTTCGTGCGTCCGTACTACGATGCCCACCTGAGGAGCATCGTTGTAGAGGCCACTACCGATACTCCAACCATCCTTAGCCTACAGCTCTTCAACATCATTGGCGAAACAGTTTCGATTGCAACGCAATACGAATTGCGTTCTGATACTCAATCGAGAATCACGATTCCATTTGCTGATCGCAGCAACGGCATCTACATACTTCATCTACGCTACCTTGGTACATCCGGCGACGTACTCTTGTTGGTGTACTGATTGTGATAATCACTCATCGTTGTGGTGTTGCACTGTTTCAATTCCAATTGAGATTGCCGTCATGAATCAGAAAGCAGGCCGACTCTCTTACCTAGTTGAGAGTCGGCCGCTTTCGTCTATTGTACTGCCGTTCGAAGTTGCGAAAGAGGGGAATGGAACGTACAAGTCTTCGAACGACAGCACTGCCGAGCGTACTCCCAGCGTGTTTTCTCTTTGCCTTCAGTTACTAGAACCTCGATCTACGATCTCTACAAATGATACTTGAGGGAGATACACGTCTGTCACTATCCGCATGCTTGTTGTATCAGCTGACACATGCAGTACGCTTTCACTATTCAATGCGGCAATAGTTGTGAATCCATCTGTGGTATAAGTCTGCTGTGTGTTCAGCAGACCTAGATAGAGCAGAATTGCAATTAGTACGTCCATTGTCGATCCCCCGTTCGATGTTTCTCGTTGAGCTGTACGTTCTAGAGCGAAACTCGCAACAAGGGAATGGGCGTCATGGGTCAGATGTGACGATTCTCAGACATACATTTTTGGATAGTTTTGCGGCATGGCCTCATTCTCTCGAAAGCAAGCAGTCTCCGACCTCATCACCCTTATTCGCGAGCGTTCTGCGGATGGATCGGTTGCTATCGAGAATGCACTCGGAACGCAAACAACACTTCGGAGAGCAACACAAAGAATCCTCTCAAGCACAGACCATAAGGAGATGAGTGGCAGCGACGAGCGCGCACTTTCTCGTGCATTTGAACAGTTACTGTCCGCCGCCGTGACTATCGATGTCGGTCCGCCATTTGATTCAAGGCCTTGGACGGACACGTTCCGATCTATGAGGGACATGCTTGCCGCACGCGTACTCATTGCATACGGATACAGACATCCGGCGCAGCACGTAATCGTCCGCCTTTTAGCAAGAGCGCGCAAGGCACAGCTTACATCGATCGAGATAATGTGCCTGTTTCAGATTCGCATGTTTGTGTCGTTGCAGGGGAAGCTCAACGAAGTACAAAAACTATCCGCAGAAATCAGCTCTCTTGTGCACATAGAAGCACTCGAGTTGGAAGCCGAGGGTTGGGAAGACATAGCAACTGCCCTCGTTGCCAACAAGCGTATCTCGCACCCATCGAGTATTCGACGGATCGAGAACATGGACCGAAAGGCAGAGACTCTTCGAAAGAACTACGACAGGTGGGTCTTCCATGCTACTGCGTTTCGACTTCGTGGCCGTGCCATGCAATTGCGCAACGATTGGCACGGAGCACTTGCTGTTTGTGACGAGGCTGTTGTGTACTACCAGACGCATCCTGAGTTTTCATCGCCATCGCGGTTAGGGGAATTTGTCTTTCGCTCTATGGTGTGCCTTACGAAGTTGAATGACCTCGAAGGTGCAAGACGACGGGCAGATGTCGTGCGTCCACTCCTAGCACAGAACACCGCCATGTGGATTATCGTTCTAGAGTACCTCTTTCATTTGGCTATGCGTGCCGCTGATCTTCCCTTGGCTGCAGAAGTGTGCGCAGAAGCACGACCACATCACGCTCGAGCGTACACGCACGTCCGCCGGGAGCGTTGGAAGTTCCGTGAGGTGCTTCTTTCGACTCTCGTCCAACTCTCTGCAGCAGACATTCCCCAAGTAGAATCACACATCGGTTCTACGAAGTACTATCTCAACAATGTCGAAAAGCGCATGCCGAGTGTGTCCGCCGACAAGCAAGGGATGAATGCTCAACTACTCTATGCCAAGTTCCTCTTCTATCTCAATTCAAAACGCTACTCCGATGCTGTTGAGCTTCGTGAAAGCATAGGGTTGTATGTCAAGCGCCATCTTCTTGGTGCGGCGTCGCAGCGAACAGCAACGTTCATGCGGATGCTGATGAGAGTCCCCACGAACGACTTCGATGCAGACGCATGTGAGAAGGCCTGTGAACATTTTGAGAACCGGCTTCTGCACACCTTGCCTGCCGGCAATGACGAAGCCGAACTCATTCCCTACCACATACTGTGGCAAGCCGTCCTTAGTGTCTTGAGACGCAATGCCACCGATACGCGCCGCCGTCGATAAATTGCACGATGTCCCTTCCACCCCTTCCCTCCTTACCTATCCTTGACGTTGTTGACGTGATTGCTGAGCGACTGCAACGCGATCACCTCTGCATGGTGGAAGCGCCGCCCGGTGCGGGAAAGACCACGCTGTTACCGTTGGCATTGCTGGATTTGGCATGGATGAAGGGCGGCAAGGTGCTGATGTTGGAACCGCGCAGACTTGCAGCGAAATCTGCTGCTCGTCGTATGGCATCGCTTCTTGGAGAGCGGGTGGGCGACACGGTTGGATACCGCATGCGCAACGAAACAGTCGTGAGTGCGCGAACGCGAATTGAAGTAGTGACCGATGGAACACTGCAACGACTGTTGCATGATGATCCGTCGCTCGACGGCGTATCTCTCGTGATCTTTGATGAGTTTCATGAACGATCACTCCAGGCCGATGTAGGGCTGGCGCTGACGATGATGGTGCGCTCGGTGATGCGACCCGACTTGAACGTTCTTGTGATGAGTGCAACACTGCAACACTTGGAAGGATTGCCAGAGGTATTGGGTACGACTTCCGCGGATATCGTTCGATCGGTTGGGCGTGCATATTCCATCGACGTGCAATACTCCCCTACTTCTGTGCGACGTGAAGATCTCTTTACAACACTTCGCACAACGATCTCCAAAGCACTTCAACTTCATGAAGGCGACGTGCTGGTGTTTCTGCCGGGAAGAAGCGAGATCCGGCGCGTGCGTGAAGGACTCGTTGTTCCGGATGGTGTAGAGGTACACGAGCTTCATGGACTGCAATCGGCAGAAGATCAAGATCAAGCGGTGCAGCCGTCGCGGTGTGGGATTCGACGTGTGATTCTGTCGACGTCGATCGCAGAGACCTCGTTAACAATCGACGGTGTGCGTGTTGTGATCGACAGCGGCCTCTCACGAGAGCCACGGTTCGATCTTCGCAGTGGGATGACGCAGCTTGTTACTGTGAGTGTCTCTGCCGATGCGGCCACGCAACGTGCAGGTAGATCGGGTCGTACAGCCGACGGTGTGTGTTATCGGTTGTGGACCAAGCCAGAGCACGACCTGCTTCCTGCTCGGCGTATGCCCGAGATCTTGAGCGCCGATCTTGCTCCGCTCGTTCTTGAATGCGCCTCGTGGAATATTCGATCGCTCAGCGAACTGTCGTGGGTAGACACACCTCCACGCGCACACGTAGACCAAGCTCGTGAACTGCTCTTAGACCTTGAGGCCATCGACCACGATGGTGCAATCACCGACCACGGCAAGCTCCTTGCCACCATGGGCCTTCACCCTCGCATGGCGCACATGCTCACGGTTGCTCGCACGCTTGGCATTGCAGCGACGGCTGTCGATCTGGTAGCGCTGTTGGGCGAGAAGGATGTGCTTCGCACAACTGCAGACGCCGACATTCAGCGCAGACTGGCTGTGCTGCGCGGCATGCACGATGCGGACGCGTCGTCGCACGATGTGCGTGCAGCGCGACTACGCGCACAACACATGCATGCGCGTATGCATACCACACAACCCTCTTCGACTTCGTACGATGCACACGCAGTGGCTCGATGCATTGCACTCGCCTATCCGGATAGGATTGCCCAACGGGTGCGCGAGGGCTCGGGCGTATATCAACTGCGACACGGTCGCACTGCGCGACTGTTTGGCGACGATGCCTTGCAGACTGCCGCGTGGCTCGCTATTGCAGATGTAGATGGCGCCTCGAACAATCTTGTCATTCGTGCTGCGGTGGCAGTAGCACAAGCGGATGTGGAAGCGATGTTTGCCGATCATATCACAACGAAGATCACGTGCACGTTTGATGAAGAGCGAGAGGCCGTTGTTGCACTGCGCATTCGCATGCTCGATGCGTTGCAACTCTCCGAACAACCGCTACGCGATGCGCCACAAGCAGACATTGCGCGTGAGCTCTGCCGAGTGATTGCAGAGAGATCGTTGCGCGATCTTCCCTGGACGTCGCACTGTGAGCAGTACATCGATCGTGTGGAGTGTTTTCGAACGATGGGTCACATGTCCGACGTCCCGGCCATGAACCGAACGGCGCTTGGGGAATCTGCCCAAGAGTGGCTTGTACCGCACGTGCTGGGTCGGCATCGGTTGCGCGACGTGCAATCCCTTGACCTTGCCGCCATCCTCCACAACATGCTTTCGTGGGAGCAGCGGCAACAGCTCGACAAAGCCGTTCCAACCATGTATCGATTGCCACGCAATCGGAATGTGGCCATCGACTATTCTAATCCGATGCAACCGTTTGTAGCGGCGCGATTGCAAGATCTTTTTGGAGTAGATGTTACGCCAAGTGTGCTTCACGGTAGACTTCCACTTACGGTACATCTCCTCTCTCCCGCGGGACGTCCACTGCAGGTAACACAAGATCTCGCTGGTTTTTGGCGAGGTTCATACGCCGATGTGCGAAAAGAAATGCGCGGTCGATATCCAAAACACAAATGGCCCGAAAAGCCGTGGGAAGAGTATCATGAGTGAAACGAACATCGCACGTTGTGCATGGTGTGGAACCGATCCTCTCTACATCACCTATCACGATGAAGAGTGGGGCAGACCTTCACACGACGATCATCATTTGTTTGAGATGATCTGTTTGGAAGGTGCACAAGCAGGACTCAGTTGGATTACCATTCTGCGTAAGCGCGAGAACTACCGTCAGGCCTTCGACAACTTCGACGCACAACTCATCAGCACGTACACGCAGGAGCGCATAGAAGAGTTGATGCAGAACGCAGGCATTGTTCGCAACAACCTCAAAGTGCGTGGCTTTGTGAAGAACGCGCGTGCGTTTCTGGCCGTGCAGGAGGAGTTCGGATCGTTCGATGCCTATCTGTGGAAATTCGTCAACAACACACCCGTCGTAAACCGCCCTGCCACCCTACGCGACATTCCTACTACCTCTGCCGAGAGTGATGCGATGAGCAAGGATCTCAAGAAACGGGGCTTTACGTTTGTGGGCTCAACCATCTGCTATGCCTTCATGCAGGCCGTTGGTATGGTGGATGATCACACGAAGGACTGTTGGCGGGCCTGAGCCACCTATCTTTGCTGTATGGCAAATCCAACGGTCACCAAGCAACGTTCCACGATGACGCGCAAGCGCCTGATGGTGATTGGCATTCTTACGGTGATTGTGGCGCTCTTCGTGTTGTTTTCGTCGTACGGTGTATTCACGCGCTTCGGTCTTGAGTCGGACAAAGGTGCATTGAACGCGCGCATCGCTGCTGAACGTCGCGTCGAAGATTCCTTGCGCGCAGAGATGCACCAACTGGTATCGGACACAACGGAGATCGAGCGACTTGCTCGCGAGAACTACGGCTATGTGCGCCGCGGTGAAGAGGTCTACATCATCAAACGTGATTCATCGCAATGACCATTGGCATCGATATCGGTGGCACCCATCTCAAAGCCGCATGCGTTGATGAGCACGGAGTGCTCACAGATATACGCACCGTCCCATCGCGCGCGAACGAAGGCGTTGATGCAATGATCGACGGTATCGTAAGTGTCTACCACAGCCTTGCCGCCTTACAACATCTTCCACTTGGTATTGGATGTCCGGGCGTTGTAGATGCAAAAGGCACCGTGCACAATCCGCCCAACATGGTTGGATGGGACGTTGTGCCACTGCGCGACATTCTTGCAGCGCGGCTCCAATGCGTGGTCGCGGTAGACAACGACGCAAACGTTGCGGCCATAGCAGAAGCAGATGCAGGTGCGGGAAAATCTGTCGACTCGTTTCTGTACATCACGCTCGGCACTGGCATTGGTGGTGCGGTTGTTGTAAACAGGCACGTCATGCGCGGTCCCACAGGCGGCGCCGGAGAAGTGGGCCACATCATCATCGACCGACAAGATCGCAGCACCGTTACCGGTCACCTATGGAGAGCAGGCACCGTAGAGGAGTATGCAGGGCGGCAAGGTATTGAAGACCGATACATCATTGCCACGAATGCCAACGCGAGTATTGAGGAGATTGCCGAGGCGTACTCTCACAGCGATGCAACAGCCGTTGGGGTGATAGATGCAGTAGCGGACGACATTGCCCTTGCACTTTGCAGCGCGTGCGCATTGTTGGGAATGGGAACTATCATCATTGGTGGCGGCATTGCCGACGCCTTCCCTTCGATAATCGCGCGCATTGCAGCGCACATGCGTCAGCGTGCAATCCCAACGATCGCCGCCGTCCTGGACGTTCGCCCCGCCACCTTCCGCAATCATGCCGGCATCATCGGGGCAGCCCTCCTCGTACGGAGGTCCCTATGACACCCACTTCCTCCCGGCAGCTGCCGGGAGGCTGCCGGGAGGCTGCCGGGAAGACTGTCACGTTCCACTTGTCACTTGTCACTTCTCACTTGACTTCTCACTTCTCACTTCTCACTTCTCACTTGACTTCTCACTTGTCACTTCTCACTTCTCACTTTACTCGTCACTTGTCACTTCTCACTTCTCACTTGACTCGTCACTTGTCACTTCTCACTTCTCACTTGACTCCTCACTCGTCACTTCTCACTTCTCACTTTACTCGTCACTTCTCACTTCTCACTTTACTCGTCACTTCTCACTTCTCACTTCTCACTCTCTTCAGCTGTGCTCCCATGCAACGAACCATCATCGTCCCCAACGCCCCTGCCGCCATCGGTCCTTACTCTCACGCTGCCGTTTGCGATGGTACGATGTTGTACACGAGCGGACAGATAGGTCTGCTTGCTGATGGCACCATGGTTGCCGGTGGTGTGGCGGAGCAAACGCAACGCGCGCTCGAAAACGTGAAGAATATTCTTGCGTCGCAAGGTGCGAGCATGAGCAACGTGGTGAAGACGACGGTGTTTTTGAAGTCGATGAACGATTTTCAAGTGATGAATGCGGAGTATGCCACTGCCTTTGGCGACCATAAGCCGGCGCGCTCGGCTGTTGAAGTTGCACGTTTGCCAAAGGACGCGCTGGTTGAGATTGAGGTGATCGCTTGTCTGCCCTAACAAGATTTATCGGCTGTGTGGCATTCTGCCTTGCGTGCGGCTTGACGTCCGCCCGGGCCGACACCGACGTGCCGCAGACCATGGCATCCTACTTTGCCGGACCTATCGTTGTGGCTGATTCGACTGTGCCAACAACAGCCCCAGCGCTCACGAAGGATCCAACAACGGCCGTGTTATGGTCGTTACTGTTTCCAGGACTAGGCCAGCTCTACGTCGAGAGTTATTGGAAGATCCCCTTGTTCGGCGGCGTGGCGCTCGGCAGTGCCGGATTCTTCGTCTTCAACAACAACAAGTATCAAGATGCCCAAGGCAGGTATGATCAGGCCGTGGCCGATTCGGCACTGTCGAATGTTATATCCTCGTTAAAGCGCGAAAAGGAATACTACCGGGATAACCGAGACCTTTCGGGAGGCATCTTCATCCTCACCTACATCCTAGCGGCTATAGAGGCCTATGTGGGCGCACACTTGCACGATTTTAGTGTGGACGACAACCTCTCGCTCCAACTCACTCCAACAAGGCAAGGTGGCGTGGCGGCATGCATGGTTGCTCGCTTCTAGCCCTTCCATCCGAGTAGTTCTACGTTACAAAGTGTATTTTTGCACCCATGCGTACATTCCTCGTTGTCTTCCTTGCCGCCTTGCTCCCTGCCACTGCACAATGGTCAGGTGGGAATCCGCGAGCAGTCGAAACGTTTGCCATCCGGTT
>JBBRES010000076.1:0-11076 GCA_038202665.1 Kapaibacterium sp. (SeqCode)
GCTCCACCGAATCAAGCGCTCCTTTCCACCGTTCCGCCCACCCTTACGTTTCGGGTTCGCGGAACAGGTTGGCAGATTTTGAACCTGCGAATGTATCCGCAGATCTCGTGCGCGATCGACCTTGCCACGGAGCAGCCAACGCAACAATCGGTGTATGCTCTGGATAAGAGCGATCTCATTCGTGCGATTACTACGTCACAAACATTTCAAACACTCGATGTTGTTCCAAGCACTCTTGTGCTGAACACTGGAGACCAAGTGTTGAAGCGCGTTGCGGTTTCGTTGCGACATGCGACAACGTGCAGACCTGGATTCGTCGTGATTGGCGAGCCCACAGTTGAGCCACCTGGAGTGGATGTACGCGGAAGTGCCGCGGTTGTGCACTCGATCGACCGATGGCCAACACAGCGCCTACTGCAAACCGACCTGCATTACGGCGTCAGCACCATGATTTCGATGAGCGACTCGCTTTCCACAATCTTGAACGTGACGCCTCAGCAAGTGCGCGTCCACACAAACGTTCAGCAGGTTGCCGATCGTGTGATTGTTGATGTGCCCGTGGAGGCGCCTACTATCCACGGGGGTCGTTCGAACATGATTGTCCCTTCTCTGATCTCCGTAATTGTTCGCGGAGGAGTAGACGATCTTTCGACGCTCACCGCTCAACGCATTCGCGCCGTGATTAGCGAAACCGCCATTCCGATGAGTGGATTCGTGCGGCCAACAATCACCACACCACCGAATATGATTGTACTTGGCACGATTCCTTCTGTGTTGCGTTACGTAGAGCGAACTGCAGTGCGCAGAAGCAGCGAACTGTCTCCATAACTCAAGAACCGATAGTCGTTATCGAGCGCTGCCTGATAGATCGTGCGCCACATCTCTCCTCCAACGAATGCTGCCACGAGTAAAATGAGCGTGGTTCCTGGCTGATGGAAGTTGGTGACCAAGGCATCGGCTGTTGCGATACGAGCACCGGGGATAATCATAATCTGCGTTGTCCCCCACAGCATCTCCATTCCTTGTTCATCCATCCATGCACCAACCGCAGCAAATGCTGCTGCGCGCGTCACGGCTGCATGCGAAGCATCGAATGCTGCCCACTGCGGCACGT
Organism: Kapaibacterium sp. (SeqCode); assembly: GCA_038202665.1. GTDB lineage: Bacteria > Bacteroidota > Ignavibacteria > Kapaibacteriales > Kapaibacteriaceae > Kapaibacterium. Next base: position 1,115 of record JBBRES010000076.1, read on the forward strand.
CGATATCAATATTCGTAAAGGCAGTGGGGTTGCTCAACAGTTGCGCACCAACATAGTAGAGAGATTCTAACGTTCGCAACGATGTTGTTCCAACAACGGTAATCCATGCATCATCTCGTGCCGTTGCATGTGCAAGTGTACGGAGCGACGCACGATCGATCCCAAAACGCTCGCGATGCATCACATGCTCACGTACATCGCCGGAATGCATTGGCGAGAATGTGCCAAGTCCCACATGAAGTACAACCTCCACACGCTCTACATGTTGTGCCGTTAGCGCATCCATCACTCTCTCTGTGAGATGAAGGCCGGCAGTTGGTGCAGCAACAGAACCCGCTTCCGTCGCATAAACCGTTTGATATCGCTCGCGGTCGTTCGATGTTGCGTCACGATGGATGTAGGGCGGCAAGGGCACAACGCCTGCACGTTCAATCACATCGGCCAGTGCCGTCGCATCGGTCCACGTAAGTCGGACGATGCCTTCGTTGCCATGGCGTTCCAGTACGTGAATGTGTAGGTCTACACCTCCATGTTGGAGTTCCATCCCAACGTTCACGTTCCTGCCGCCGATCACGCATTCCCAGTCACTTGGCTCCATCGAGTGGAGGACCACGGATGGGTCGGTTGATGGCCGAATTGGCTGACACAAGAACACCTCTACCTGTCCGCCAGACGGCTTGCGCACGAGGAGCCGGGCCGCGATCACTCGTGTACGGTTCACAACAAGAAGGGAATGAGTCGGCAGAAGAGTTGGTAGGTCTTGAAATGATCGGTGGTCGATAGCCCCATTGGAGGCATGGGCCACGAGCAGTTTACTGGAATCCCTTTCTGCGAGCGGAACCGAGGCTATCCGATCGGGAGGCAACACATACGTGTAGTCATGACTTTGCATAGTGGTATCTTGTTTGCAACCTTTTTCTGAAGGCATTCGTACCGCACTCCCGCAATTCAACCCATCACCGGAGATCGAGACATGCAAGATAGCCAGACCGCTTCCTTCCCACCACCCCCTCCGATGTATCAACGTCCACGACGTACCCGTTGGTGGATACCTGTTGTGATTATTCTTGGTGTGATTGTTCTCTTTTTTGCAGCCCTCGCAGGCTTCGTCGGCATGGTTGTCTCGAAGCTCGAACCAAAGCACAAGGACGTGAGCGTTCGCGACAACACCGTTCTCCTGTTGGATCTCTCAGGAGGCCTTGAAGAATACAAGGCGCCTATGACATTCAACTTTGGAGGACAAAAGAATGGGACGTCGTTGTTCAACGTTCTTACTGCTATTGAACACGCAAAGACAGACGACCATATCAAGGGCATCTATTACCGTGCAGGCGGTGCAGGATTTGGGATGGCAAAGTTGAATGAGCTGCGCGACGCACTCGTCGACTTCCGCTCTTCCGGAAAATTTGTCTACGCCTTTATCGAATCCGGCTCCAAAGCCCATTACTACTTGGCTTCTGCAGCAGACTCGATCTTTATGCCGCAAGAAGGCATGCTTGAGCTCAATGCCTTCGGCGCCTCTGCTCCCTTCTTGAAGGGCATGTTTGACAAAATCGGCGTGGAATGGCACGTTCAGCAATTCGAAGAATACAAGTCGGCAGCAGAATCTATGTCCCGCTCTAACTGGAGCGCACCAGCCAAGGAAGAAATTCGTGCCCTGCTCGACCAACGTGTATCGATGTTCGTAAAGGCCGTAGCACAGGGCAGACACATGTCGGAAGACAAGGTAAGTGCAACACTGAATAGAGGCTTGTACACGGCAGACTCTGCGAAGGCCAGTGGCTTCATCGACCGTATTGTGATGGAGAACGATCTGCGCACAGACATTGCGAGACGCCTGAATCCGAAGGACTCGGCCGACGAACCATCACTACGCATGGTCTCTGTTGCGAACTATGATAGCGGAGATCGCCGCGAAAAGTCATCCGTCGACAACAACAACACGATTGCAATTGTCTATGCAAGCGGAACGATCTATGCCGGCAAAAACGACAATCCGTTTGATCAAGAGAACATTCATGCGAAGAACCTGATCAAGGAGATCAAAAAGGCCCGTGAAGACGACGACATTAAGGCCATTATTCTTCGCATCGATTCACCTGGCGGGAGTGTGATTGGCTCTGAAGAAATATGGGCCGAGATCATCAAGACGCGGAAGGTAAAGCCCGTCTACGCATCGATGAGCGATGTGGCCGCTTCGGGCGGTTACTACATCGCCATGGCATGCGACACAATCGTTGCTCACCCTGCCACCATCACGGGTTCTATTGGCGTGATTCTCGCGATTCCGAACGTGGCCGGAACAATGAGCAAAATCGGTGTGACCATCGATACCGTCAGCACCGGCTCATCATCACAGTTCATGAATCCCATGATGAAGTTCACAGAAGCAGACAAGGCGACTCTCCAGAACCTGTCTGCTCCTATCTATCGTCGATTTGTCCAACGTGTTGCCGATGCACGTAAGAAGTCGTTCGAAGAAACCCGCCTTGTTGCACGCGGTCGCGTGTGGACGGGCGAGGCAGCGAAGAATGCCGGACTGATTGACGTATCCGGTGGACTGATGACGACGATCGATATGGTCAAGAAGCGCTTGGGCGTCGCAGCTGGCAAGAAGGTGAACATCGTTATCTACCCTGAAGAAGTAGACAACCTTGCCGCCCTCCTTAAGATGATTGGCATCAACGGCGGTTCTGATGACGATGAAGAAGCAGATGGAGGCGTGTCTGCCTACGCAAATGTCCAACGTATGCTTACCGGAGTAACGTCCGCCGGAGCACCAATGGAGCACGTGTGGAAGACTCTTCCAATACCTATGCAGCAGCAATTGAAGCATGCCGCCAACCTCACCGATGTTGGAGCACACGAGCATTCTATGGTTATGATGCCAACGTTGATCATGACTGAATAGAAACCGCATTGTAGATTGCGTGCGCTATGCTACGCAAAGTTTATACCGGAGTCGGGTTGTTGTTTGCCGTCACGTTGATGTCGGCGCAGCAATCCGACTCCGTTCGTTATACGACCACCTCGGATTCCGTCGTTGTAACTGCAGATTACCTGAAGGTTGTACAATGGAATGCACGATCAATTCCTGCGACCATCGTCGCGGGCAGGTCGGCTACGCGAATTTTATTGAACGACATCGATGCCAACACGAGTGCCAATAGTACCCGTGAGATTTATGCGCGAACGCCCGGAATCCACATTTGGGAATTCAGCGGTACTGGTCTTCAGGCGAACGTCGCCACGCGCGGCTTATCAGCTCACCGTTCAAGTGAGTTCAATGTCCGATATGACGGCATCGACATTGCATCCGACCCGTACGGGTATCCCGAGGCGCACTTTACTCCACCAACCGAAGTCATTGCATCGATCGACGTGATACGTGGTGGCGGTGGAATTCAGTATGGGCCTCAGTTTGGTGGGCTTTTGAATTACAGAAGCAAACCACCCTCAACAGAGGCATTCACGCCGTTGATAAAGATTACTGGCGGATCGTATGGCTTTTTTGATGGGGTTGGTCTGGCAAGTGGCACAATACATGCCACATCATACAATGCTTGGATGCAATATCGTAGAGCTGACGGTTGGCGGCAGAACGGTGGATACGAGGCGCTCTCCGGTTCTGCTTCTGTGGGCTATCAATTGGCCACGGACCATGAAATACAATTGAGATACACGGGCGCATGGTTCGTAGAACACATGCCCAACGGTCTTTCAGACGCGCAATTCGCAACAAATCCTCAATTGTCTGTGCGGCCCCGTGACTATTTCTCGGCACCTCGATCAATGGTGGATCTCCGCTATCACGGTTTTGTATCGCAGCACCTCGAGTTGTTCGCAACGGTGAGCGGCCTTATCGGAGATCGTAACAGTAGTTCACTTACCTCGGTGCCCACGATACCCGACTCTGGAACCAACCCACGTCGGGTTAATCTAGACCACTTTCGAAATGTCATTAGTGAATATCGAATGGCCTGGTCCAGCATGGATCGCGCGATGGTCATCACTGGCGGACTTCGCCTTGCAGCAACTTCTACATTACGCCAACAGGGCAGAGGGCCCGATGGTAGTTCAGCCGAAATGTCTGTTCTACAAGTACCTTCACTAGACATTCTATTCAAGACCACCGACATCTCAGTTTTTTCAGAGGCGATGTTCACGTTTTCGCCAGAACTGTCGTTCACTGCCGGTCTACGATGGCAACGCCTTGGTTCTTCAGCAGTTGGGACGTACGCTTCTGCCTATTCTGCTAGCACAGACTCAGCCTTCTACCCAAAGGGGAGGCCGACATCACTCAATGAACAATCCACAGAATCGATACCATTGGCATCATTCGCTGTGCTAATCCATGTAAGTCCTTCTACGGAGCTGTTCGCCAATATTTCTCAGGCATATAGACCATTACTCTATGCGCAACAGTATCCCTATGACTTCATTCCTGTAGACAAATCCATTCGTTCCTCACATGGATTTGTGAGCGAACTCGGTTTTCGTACATCTCCAGCATATTGGCTTCGTGCGGAATGCACATTCTTCTTTCTCCATTATGGTGATCGTGTAGGAGTTATCGTGCCCACCGATGGCTCGTCGCCGTCTGGCCTTCGCACCAATACTGGTAGTAGCGACCACTATGGTGCTGAAGTAGGACTCTCAGGTTCGATCCCAATATCTACGTCGATTGACCTTCAGCCATACCTGACATCATCGTATACACACGCGACCTATGTTCGTGGACCTGTGGTTGGCAATGATGTTGAGAATGCACCCTCGTGGATTTCGCGACTTGGCTTTACATTTGGGTCGAGCATTGTTCGAATAGGGGCCTCACTTTCTAACGTCTCGTCGTCGTACTCCGACGCATCCAATACACCATCACGTCCCGACGGCACGTTGGGCACTATCCCAGCATACTCCGTCATCGACGCAAGAATTTCGTACCAGTGCACGCAATGGCTTCGCGTGCAATTGAACGCAAACAACATCGCGAATGCAGCCTACTTCACGACGCGCATGACAGCCTATCCTGGCCCAGGCCTCCTTCCTGGTGAAGGCAGAACAATTAGTCTTCAACTCACCTACCAGCCCTGATCCCACCTTAGTATGGCCTTGACTGCGTAATTTTGAGGTATGAACCTAGAAACCTTCCCCAATCCGAACCCCGCACGACCGTACACGATCACCCACATCAATCCCGAATTCACATCGGTTTGCCCTATCACAGGCTTGCCGGACTTCGGGACGATGACCGTCCAGTACACTCCAAACGAAACGTGTATTGAGCTCAAGTCGCTCAAGTATTACTATTTGGATTTCCGCAACAAGGGCATTTTCTACGAAGCGGTCACCAATCAGATCCTCGACGATCTAGTTGCTTGCTGCAACCCCGTTTGGATGAAAGTAACGGCCGAGTGGAAGGCCCGTGGCGGGATCAACAGCGTTATCGTTGTCGAACACGGAAAGGCCTAACAATGCGCACTCGCATTTCGAAACAATTCCGCTGGGAAATGGGGCACAGACTTGCCCATCACCCTGGACTCTGTAAGAACATTCATGGTCACTCCTACGAAGCACACGTGATCCTTGCTGGTGAACCGGACGCTCACGGCATGGTGATGGACTACTTCGATATGAAGACGTTGGTTCAGCCAATGATCGACGAGCTCGATCATTGCTTTTTATGCGACCGTTCAGACGATGTGATGGTGGACTTCTTTACCGGTCATCCGATGAAAGTGGTCTACATCGATGTTCCTACAACGGCAGAGAACATTGCGCAGATGCTTGCCGACCAGATATGGGCTCAGCTCACTGTACATGCATCGATCGACGAGCTCACCGTGCGTGTGTATGAGACCGAGAAGACGTATGCTGAAGTGACACACCACAGACGATAACAACACGGACCGATCCATGAGCGTACGCGTACGATTCGCACCATCTCCCACGGGCTACCTTCACATTGGAAGCCTGAGGACTGCCCTTTACAACTATCTCTTTGCTAAACACCATGGCGGCGTCTGCGTGCTTCGTATCGAAGACACAGACCGTACGCGCCTTGTTGATGACGCAATGCAAGAGCAGATTGAATCGCTACGATGGGCCGGTGTTGTCTTTGATGAAGGACCACACGTTGGCGGCGACTACGGTCCATACATTCAGAGCGAACGATTCGATCTCTACCGCACATACGGTATGCAATTGGTCGAGTCCGGTCATGCCTACTATGCCTTCGATACATCCGAAGAGCTCGACGCCATGCGCGTGCGCCAGCAAGCTGCCGGTGTGGCACCACGCTACGATCGCACAACCATGCGCAATCAATACACATTGGGCGAACACGAAACTGCACGTCTTCTCGAAGACAAAGCAGATCACGTGATTCGCCTCAAAGTACCGCAGCAAGCAGAAGTTCGATTTCATGATGCGGTCCGTGGAGAAGTATCGGTGCAAGGTCGCGAGGTAGATGATCAGATCTTACTCAAGAGCGATGGCTTCCCCACCTATCATCTCGCCAACGTTGTTGATGATCACCTGATGGAGATCACCCACGTGATTCGCGCCGAAGAGTGGCTACCATCAACGCCAAAGCATGTTTTGCTGTACGAAGCATTCGGTTGGACAGCGCCAACGTTCGCACACGTGCCGCTGCTTTTGAATCCAGACCGTACGAAGATGAGCAAACGTCATGGCGACGTGATGGTGCGCGACTTTGGCAAGAAAGGATACTTCGCCGATGCACTCGTGAACTTTGTGTCGCTCTGTGGCTGGAATCCAGGCACGGACCGAGAGATCTTTTCAATGGACGACCTGATCGAACACTTCACATTGGAGCGCGTGAACAAGGCCGGTGCCGTGTTCGACTATAAAAAACTCGACTGGATGAACGGCGAATATCTGAAGGCGAAAGACCCGCGCGACCTTGCCGCCATGGTCCTTCCAGCACTTCAAGAAGCAGGATATCACTACATCGATCCAGACTATGTGGCTCGCGTTATTGTCCTCGTTCGCGAACGGATCCACTTCATCCATGATGTTGTCTCTTTTGCGGACTACATCTTTACCGATGTGGTAACGGTAGACGATGACTACCGCGCGAAGCATTGGAAGGAAGACACGGGAGATTTGCTGCGCACACTCAGCGAACGATATGCGGCTGTCGAACAATGGGATCACGCGACGTTGAATGACGTGACCGCGGCCTTTGCAACGGAACACAACGTGAAGACCGGTGCACTCATGCATCCGTTGCGCGTTGTGCTCACCGGAAAGCAAGTGGGCGCGGGGGTGTACGACACCATGGAAGTTTTAGGCAAGGAACGTTGCATGGCGCGTCTGCAGAGCGGACTCGCATGAAAGCGATAGCACTTCCACTCGCGATTTTGTGCCTTATCCTTTTCGGAGCGTCGTGTTCAACCACGTCGAAGCCAAGACCCACAACCTATGCACCCTGCGTTACTGAGCAACACCGTGAACTCTCTGTCCGTTGGGGCACAGTAGACGATTCTGCGCGCACCACCGACGCATACCTCCTGAATACGAAAGGCGAGGTTTTTCGTCTTGAAACAGATACCGACAACCAAACAGACACCGTCTTTCTGAATTCTGTACCACAGACCGAGTACTGCGTACGCGCAGACGCTGTGAAAACGGCCTACCTCAAGACGCAGGCCATGAACGTTCGCGGCACGCGAGCTCGGTACGTTGAATATGTGAATCCCAAAACGGATGTATATTTAAGGGTTGTCTGGAATCCAGATTTACAGACCTTCCAAAGCAGATTTTTCCGCGCCGAATTCGATTCGCTCCAGCGCCTCGTCACCCGCGATCGTTGAGCACACTACACCAATGAAAATTCTCATCGTCGACGATAACTCCGACTTCAGCTCTACGCTCGCAGAGATCGTGCATGGGCAGGGATGGCAAACGGAAGTTCGCAACAGTCCTGAGTCGGCAATGGCCTATCTAGACTCGCATGCGCGCGAAGTGGGACTCATGCTGCTTGATATCGAGTTCGGAAGCATGTCGAACCTAACAGGCATCGACATGCTCGGTCATTCGATCAAGAACTATCCGTCCGTTCCGGTGATCATGATCTCCGGCAAAGGCACTATCGAGACGGCAGTAAAGGCAACGAAGCTTGGCGCGATGAACTTTATCGAGAAGTCGGTGCTAAGCCAGGAGCGACTCGTTGACGTGCTCAAGGCAGCACTCGAACGCGTTCAAACAGAGAATTCGAATGAAGAACTAGGTCGATTGATTGAGACGCAAGGAATCATCGGTCGCAGTCAGGCCATGATGGAAGTGGCAGACAAAGTATTGCGCTATGGGCGCACGGATTTGAACGTGCTGATCACTGGCGAAACAGGTACAGGGAAGAAGCTCGTCGCCCATGCATTGCACAGTGTAAGCCGTCGCGCAAAGCATCCGTTCATCACGGTCGACATTCCGAACATTCCTCGAGAGCTGTTCCAGAGTGAACTCTTCGGTCACGTCAAAGGCGCCTTCTCTGGTGCAATGGACAACAAGCGTGGACTCTTCCACCAGGCTCATAAGGGCACGTTGTTTTTAGATGAGATTGGCGACATGCCACTGGAACTCCAAGCGAATCTCTTGCTTCCAACAGAGCAAAAGGCAGTACGTCGAGTGGGTTCGGTGGAAACAGAGGATGTAGATATTCGCTTTGTTTCAGCAACCGACCGAGATCTCGTCGCCAACATGCAGGAAGGTCGATTCCGCGAACAACTCTACCACCGTTTGCGTGAATGCGAGATCTATATCCCATCATTGCGCGAACGACGTGACGACATTCCCTTGATCGCTGAATTCTACCTTACCAAGCATAACAGAGAAATGGGCGACGTCAAAACCATTTCGATTGCCGCTGTAGAGTACCTGCAAGAACGTGAATGGCCAGGGAATGTGCGCGAGCTTGCAAGTGTTCTGCGCGTTGCACTTCAAACAACGGCAACAGACCAACTCGAAGTAGCAGATATTCATCGCATCATGAGAACGTCGGTGGTGCAACACGATACGATTGTTCCCCCACCAGCACCAACGGGTGGCGACTCCACCATGATCTCAAGCGATCGTTCCTTGAAGGACGATCTTGCGATGGTTGATAAAATGAAAATCGAAAAAACGCTGGAACGCTGTAAGGGCAACGTCAGCAAGGCCGCGGCCATTCTTGGTGTAAGCAGAGAAACACTCCACAACAAGATTCGCAAGTACGGCATTGAAGTGCATCAATATCGTGTTAGAGAGTAAGCGCCTCGTAGAGCTTTCGTAGCTCGGCAATCACTTTTACATTGTGGACCCGGATCATGCGCGCGTTCTGTTGCAGAAGCAGTGCATGCAGAAGAGCTGTTGCCGTATCCCGCTGCTCGGCCTCTTCAACGCCGGTGATGGAACCCAAAAAACGCTTGCGACTGATTCCAACAACCTGAGGTCCAAGGTCGTTGAAGGTGGCAAGGTTTCGAAGCAACGTCAGATTATGATCAAGCGTCTTCCCAAAGCCGATCCCAACATCAACCCATACCTCCTTGATCCCTGCCTCACGTGCCGCTAATACGCGTTCGCGCAGCATGTCGTACACGTCGGTGACCACATCGGAATAGGTTGGCTCGTTCTGCATTGTACGCGGCACACCTTGCATGTGCATCACAATCATCGGCACTCGAAGGCTTGCTGCACAGAGAAACATCAGTGAATCGCTGAGTCCGGCCGTGACGTCGTTAATCATCGTGGCACCGGCTTCCACGGCCTCATTCGCCACCATGGCCTTCGTTGTATCAACGCTGATCTCGATGGTGGGATGAATCGAGCGGATGCCCTCGATTACGGGAATCACGCGTTCCAACTCTATGTCGACATCAACAGGAAGTGCTCCCGGACGTGTGCTCTCGCCTCCAACGTCGATGACGTCGGCTCCTTCGTCGATCATCATCAGCGCATGATCA
>JBBRES010000077.1:0-10977 GCA_038202665.1 Kapaibacterium sp. (SeqCode)
GGTGATGCGGGTTGGTGCGGGGGATGCGGGGGATGCGGGTGATGCGGGTGATGCGGGTGATGCGGGTGATGCGGGTGATGCGGGTGATGCGGGTGATGCGGGTGATGCGGGTTGGTGCGGGTGGGTTCACAAAAAAGAAGGGGACGCATTTCTGCGCCCCCCATGTCTATTCTGTGTTACAAGTCTCGTGACTCTTCACTCGTCACTTCTCACTTCTCACTTGACTTCTCACTTCTCACTCGTCACTTGTCACTTTAACTCACTTCTCACTTCTCACTTGACTTCTCACTTGTCACTTGTCACTTGTCACTTTAACTCGCTTCTCACTTCTCACTTCACTTTAGACTTTCGTCACCACCAAATACACCGGTCCAACATAGCGTTTGCCCTTCGCGCCCTTGCGGATCGGAGGAGGGTTGATTGGATCGGTGGTGCTTACAGAACGCACCTTGATGCGTTGCTCACTAACACCGTTCCTCATCAAATACGCTTTAAGAGCCAACGCGCGATCTGCTGTGAGTTTCGAGATCTCTGTTGCCGAACCTTCGAGGTCTGGATAGCAGACTAATTCCACATTCACAGATGGATTCATCACGAGCATCTTCGACATGTCGCCTAAGATTTCGTCCGAGCCCACCTTCAGTGCTGACTTCTTCAAATCAAATGGTGCTGGGGCGACAGCAATGCTGCGACCCGCTTCCATTGGTTTGACCGTGAAGTCTTTCGAGATCTCGACGTACTTCGATGTCTTTGGGATCTGGATCGCATAGTCTTGACGGAAGTACCGTGGATCTTCGATGCGAATCGTATAGCTTTCGCCGGGGCGAAGTCCGGTGACCAAGTATCCATCGATCGCATTGCTGCGACGTGCCGGACCGAGTTTCTTTCCAGATGCATCGAGAACAGAATAGTTCGCTTCGACGGGAGTAAGACTCGATGCGTTGAGCATGCTGCCTGTGAGTGTGACGACCGTTTCGATCGCACTCTGAGCGGAAGCATAGACGGAGCCTGCAACCAGCAGCCCTGCCACCATCATCATTCTAGCTTTCATCTTACTTGCCCCCCTTCGATTTTGTACGTCCGCCACTTTCGGCAGAGCCTTCGTTGAGTACGCGAACCGTTCCGTCTGCACAGCCAAGAATGATCTGACCTGCATTGCTCGATACGTCAAGCGACCAGACTTCGACACCTGCGTTGAAATTCAAAAGGTTCTCGCCAGTTTGAATATTCCAAAGCTTGACGGTCTTGTCGAGCGATGCCGTTGCCAACGTCCTGTTGTCTTCCGCAAACGCCACATCTTGCACAAGATCCGAGTGCGCATTGATGCTGCGAACAAGTTCACCGGATGGCATCGCCCAGATCTTGACCACGCCATCTTGATCGGAGGTAGCAAGATACTTTGAGTCGAAGCTGAAGAGTGCCGTGAGTACAGGAGCGTTATGCCCTTGCAACGTCATGAGTGGTTCTTTCTTTCCAAGGTCGGTCGACCAGATTTTCACCGTGCGGTCATCGCTGCACGACGCAAGGAACTTGCCATCATAGCTGTAGCCAACATTGTTGGTCTGCATTGTGTGTCCGCGCAACGTCTTGATCTCGAGACCCGTAGAGGCATCCCACAACTTGACGGTCTTGTCAAAGCTTGTGCTTGCTACAAACTGTCCCTTTTCGTCAGGACTGTAGTACACGCCAATTACTTCGGCCGTATGTCCACGCAACACTTGCTCTTGCGTACCATTGTCGACGTTCCAGATACGGACCGTTCTATCGTTACTGGCACTTGCAAGATGCTTGTCGTCCCGTGAGAACGAGATGTTGTTCACCTGACCGAGGTGACCTGTGAGTGTGCGGAGCTCCTTGCCATCTGGCAAGCTCCACAACTTGATCGTCTCGTCGAGACTGCACGTCGCGACCTTTGAATTGGCATCGTTAACGAACACTCCCAAGACCTCATCGCTATGCTTGCCGATGGTCTTCATGGTGTACGAACGTTGTTGTGCCACAGCGGTCTGCGCAATAAGCGCTACCGCCAGCGCTAGGCCGGCACAACTCCGAAGCGAACGCATCATACTACCCCTTCCTTGTTGTGAGATTTTCATTTTTATATGGCCTTTCGACGAAGCGTAGAGGCAATGTCCCGCAATTCCTGGATCACCACCTGAACACCTTCTGGATCATATGCTCGTCGAACTTCAACACTGGCAACCAACGGCTCTGTGATCACGGCGTGCTCGCCATCCATGATCTGCGTCTCGCGTTCCACTTCTTCCACAACGTCGTGCTGCTTGAGGTACTCTTTCGCACCTGCCACAGTGTAACGTTCTTGACGTAGAAGTCGCTTCACGATACGCAACACGGCCATGTCGCGCTGTGTGTAGACCCGATTTCCGGCTCGATTTTTCTGTGGGCGCAACTGCGAGAACTCACGTTCCCAGTACCGCAGTACATGCTGTTCCTCACCGATCAGACGGCTGACCTCGGTGATGGAGTAGTAGAGCTTTTGAATGGCAGAGTGCTTCACAGGGGTCGATTATACGAAAAATTGGCATGACCACCCTACGATGTTGGCAACTCTTCGAGGTTTGGGACGGTTCGACGTGGACCGCGGGGCTTGTAGACGCCACTGTGACTGCTCACGTTCAAGAGAACTCCGACGGCAATGGCGCTAAAAAAAACACTCGATCCGCCGTAGGAGATGAATGGCATGGGAAGGCCCGTGGTGGGAAGGACTCCGCAGGTGACGCCGGCATTGACGAAGGCATACACAGCAAGGGTTGTTGTGATTCCCCCGGCGAGAAGTCTGCCAAAAGAATCGGGGGCCTTGCGAGCCACGGCATAGCCACGCCACACGATCAAGAGGAAGGCGCCGATGATCAGACACACGCCGATAAAGCCGTACTCCTCTCCGACGATGGAGAAAATGAAGTCGCCGTATGATTCCGGCAAGAACCAATCGCGCTGACGGCTCTGGCCTGGCCCCACACCCGTAATCCCGCCATTGCCGAATGCGATGAGTGCCTGGTCGAGCTGGTACTTGACGGACTCATCGGCATTGCTGCTCCCAACGTAGCTGAGGAGGCGACGTAGTCGGTACTCAGCGCTAACAGCATAGACCGCGGCCGCACCAATTCCCGCTACGACGATCACCGCCAGTTGCTTGGCATCCACGTCGGCCATGAACATCATGGTCATCACGATGAAGAAGATCACACTCGCAGTGGAAAGATTCGGCTGGAGGGCAATGAGACCGCAAATCGGAATCATCCACACCATCACGGGAACAATGCTTTTGCGCCAATCGCGGATGAAGACTTTTTTGGCGGTCAAGAGTGATGCTGTGTGGAGGACAAGGGCGAACTTGGCGAGTTCTGAAGGTTGAAAGTTCACGGGACCAAATCGCACCCAACGTACGGCACCCTTGGCGTGTTCGCCCATGAAGAAGACCGTGATCAAAAAGCCGATGGCAATTATCACAATGGTCTTGCTTTTGTCTTGCCAGAAATGGTAATCAATCTTGGCGCAGACAATCATGAGCACCAATCCGATCAACACGCGGATCGCATGATTCCAAAAGAGCTGCTCGCTCGAACCAAATTTTACATCGGCGAACGAGGCACTGGCGCTGTACACAAAGGCCACACTGAAGAGAAGCAGTGCAACGATCGGCAAAAGAATGAACCAGTCAATGTGTGTTGTGATGCGCTCGGCCATCTGCGAAGATAGGGAGTTCGATCTGGAAGGTTGTGCCTTGTCCGGGAATACTCTCCTTCACAAAGATCTTCCCACTGTGGTAGTCTTCGATAATTCGACGCGACAACGAGAGGCCCAAGCCCCACCCACGCTTCTTGGTGGTGTATCCTGGCTGAAAGACCTTGCTGCGTACTTGAGCAGACATGCCCTTGCCGTTGTCTTGAACGGTGATCACCACGCCACCCTTCGCGCGCTTCCAAAGTGTGATCTCGATGGTACCATCTTGTCGCTCGATGGCCTCGGCGGCATTTTTGATGAGGTTTTCAATCACCCACTCAAAAAGGTCGATACTGATGTCGCATGTGATGCTAGAATCGAGGTCACGTTTGAGTATGACCTTTCTGCCGAGGTTCGGCAACCGCGACTCGAAGTAGCGAACAACGTTTTCGATCACGTCTGCCACAACGATGTGCTCCAACTTTGGCTTCGAGCCAATCTTGCTAAACCGGTTCGCGATAATGTTCAGACGATCGACGTCTCTGCTCATCTCGTTTGCCGTTGTCACCACCATGGCGCCATCGTTCTGGTTCATGCGCAGAATGTCGAGCCAGGCGAGCATCGACGATAGCGGTGTTCCCAATTGGTGGGCGGCTTCTTTTGCCATGCCGACCCAAATGTTGGATTCCTCGTTGCGCTTGATGGTAGAGAACGCCACATAGCCAATCATGATGAAGGCGGTCACGATCATGATCTCGACGTACGGCATGTACTTGAGTCGAGACACAATAGCACTGTTCGCGTAAAACACCTTCTGCACAACCTTCCCGTTGGGATCGGTGATCTCGAACGGAGGATACTCTTGTTTCATCTCGTGAATCAGGGCGGCAAGCACGTCACGCTGTCGCTGCACTGGAATGGTTGAATCGAGGTCGACGTTCAGCATGAACTGCTGATACGGATACACCGGGCGTTCAGATCGATCTGTGAGGATTACAGGAAAATGGATCGAAGAATACGTGAGGTCCACGTAGAACAGAATGTCTTCGTCCGTCGTCGCCATGTACGAACGCTTCAGAAGATTAGAATACAGCTCAACTGTACGATGCTCATTGGCGATCAATTCATCGACGATGGCCTTTGTGTACAGGAGCACCGAGGCAATGATTCCGAGACCAAAGACGGTGAGCACAACCTTGATCTGCCATTTCGTTACCGATGCTCGCCAAATGCGAACTCGATCAGGAGATGGTTGTGGTGCCTTCATGAACGCAGTTCAGGAACCGCGTTTTGGATCGTGAATGGCGTCGTCGATACATCCTTACGGCGATGAAGGATGAGCTCGTATTCTCCGTCGGGCGGCATAGGCCAAGTGAGTTCACCAACGGCCGGACCCGCAGTTGGTTTCGAGTTCGTTGGTAGGCCGATCCCGCCCACATCAACAACAAACTTTCCGAGATGAGCTGTGCTACGATCCGTGAGGGTGATGACGTATCCGAATGAAGAAAACTCGCGCACGGTCTCTACGTGCAGGTGCAAGAGTGGACGTCCGGTAGTGTCGCTTACGGATGCACGGAACGAAATAGTAAACTCACGTTCTGGTTGCAATGGCGTTCTCAATGTCTAAATGAAGTACTTCACGCTGTTCACCGTTGTCCATGTTCTTGAGGGATACAGTCCCCTTTTGCAGTTCGTCGTCGCCGATAACAGCAACCCACTTCGCGTTGACGCGATTGGCATCTTTCATTTGCGACTTCACACTTCGGCGCAACACATCCGTTACGACCGAGAATCCTTTTCGTCGCAGCCGCATGGCGATGAGTCCCGCAGGCACACGCGCTTCGTCTCCCATCGTCACGATGTACATGTCCGGACGCGGCGCATCACCCCAGCCACCATTCTCCACCTCTGACAGCAAGAGAAGTCGCTCGATACCAAGCGAGAATCCAACCGCAGGCGTATCGCTCCCACCAATCATGGCGAACAACGGATCGTACCGACCACCGCCACCAATGGCGTTCTGTGTACCGAGTGCGTCCGTAATGAATTCGAACACAGTGTGGCAGTAATAGTCAAGTCCGCGCACCATCACAGGATTGATCGTGTACGGCACGCCTGCCGCATCGAGCAAGGCAAGCACCGCATCGAAGTGCGCCGTACTGACATCATCCAAATAATCTCGTAGCCGTGGCGCATTGGCGACAATGGCCTTGTCTTGTTCAACTTTTGAGTCGAGCACGCGCAACGGATTCGTGTCGATGCGACGTTGCGCGTCGCCACTCATCGATGTTCGATGCTCATTCAAGTATGCTACCAGTGCATTGCGATACACAGCCCTGGATTCTGCTGAACCAAGCGTGTTAATCTCGAGCCGGAACTGCGTGAGTCCAATGTTCTTGATCACATCGTAGGCAAGGAGAATCACTTCTGCATCTGCTTCGGGCCAAGGAGAGCCCAAGCATTCCGCACCGTACTGATGAAACTGACGGTAGCGACCTTTTTGAGGACGTTCGTGACGGAAGAGTGCGGCGTTGTACCAAAGGCGAGTAACTGGCGTGTGACGCACGAGCGAATGCTCAATAGCAGCACGCACGATGGGCGCCGTCATTTCCGGACGTAGCGAGAGCGCATCGCCACTGCGATCGACGAACGTGTACATCTCTTTGCCAACGATATCGGTTTCCTCACCGATACCACGTTGAAAGAGATCGGCTTGCTCGAGCATTGGTGTTCGAAATTCCTCGTATCCAAACGATGCAGAGATCGTTCGAAATACTTCTTCTGCTCGGTGCCACGCAGATATCTCGGCACCGAATATGTCGCGCATTCCACGTACTGTCTGTACCATCGTCAAGCACGCTCCTCTTCGTACGACGAGAAGAGTTCCATCACGTCGTTCACACTACGCGCGCTCAGGAGCGAGGCACGAAACGCCTCGGATCCGATCATACGCGAAATGCGACTCAGCAGCCGAAGGTGTTGACCAACGTTGCCTTCCGTTCCGACAAGCATGAGAATGATGGAGACCGGCTTATCGTCGAGTGAATCAAAGTCGAGCGGGTTTTTAAGGGTTGCCAAGGCGGCAAGGGACGTGTCTACAACGTTGGTCTTCCCATGCGGTAGCGCAACGCCACTACCAATGCCTGTGCTCATCAGTCGTTCTCGTTCGAGAATAACGCGCTTCAGTTCATCAACGTCTCTCACCTTTCCACTCGCCGCGAGCAGATCCACCATTTGTTGTAGAGCCGAAATTTTATCGGTCGCATCGAGCTGCAGCATTACTGCAGCAGGATCCAGGATATCGCTGATTCGTAGGTCCATGTTACTTCCCGTCTCTCCATTGTGCGACCAAATGTGCGTATTGATCCATCAACTGTTGCGCCTCGGACTCGCTATTCGCCTCGGCTGTTACTGTGAATACTGGCCCTTCCTTATCAGGTACAAGAAGTACCGAAGAATTGCCAAGGAAGATCTTTACGCCATCGATCAATTGTCGTTGTTTGTCTTCGCTGTGTTCCATGGTACGCCGCATCACCGTACCCTTAGATTCCCACGGACATTGTACTCCCACCGTGCGTTGGAATCTCTTCGGGAGCTTGAGGTCGAGATCACTCAACTGATAGCCTGTCTTTGCGAGCATTTCCAATATCTGACCAGCAGAGTACATACCATCAGCAGCGAACAAGAACCGCGGGAAAATGAATCCACCTCTCGTACCGCCAACAAATTGTACGAGCTCATCTTTCGTTGCCTCCATCATTGCGCCGTGCGAGTTCTTGATGCGGACAATCTCTACGTTGTACTCCGCTGCAATCTGGTCGATCTCGGTTGTTGCCTGTACGGGAACGGCAATCTTGTATGGTTCGAGATGCCGGTGCGTATCCAACCACAGCTTCGTAACAATCGTGAGCAACCGAAGGCCTGTGTACCAGATACCCCGCTCGTCTACCATCGCGATTTTTTCGCTACTCGGATCAATCTTAAAGCCAAGTTCATATCCAAGCGAACGCATAATCGTTGCAGACTCATCGAGTACATCTGTCAACGGATCAGCGAAATGAGATGCGTCTACATAGTTGTTCATCGAAAGCACTTTGCAGTGCAGTTCTCCGAGAATGCTGGGGAACACCGTCGACGAAAGTCCGAACGAGTAGTCAGCCAGAAGCTTGAACGACCGATTCGAGACAAGCTCGACGTCTATCATTTCCAAGAAACGGTTCACGTACAGCTCAATAGAACGCTCAGGGAATCGAAGCTGTCCAACCTCTGCTTGAGGCGCTCGCTTAATGTCTTCTCCGTAGAAGAATCGTTCTATGGTTTTGGTCATCGACAACGGAATGTCGCGCCCATCCTTTGCAAACAAGATGATGTCTGTCTTATGATGGTCTCGAGGAGAGCGGCGTATATGGAAGCCGGCAACGAATCGGCCGCTTAGCATTTCCTGCCTGGTTTGCGGAATGGACGTTTGCTGAAGATCCGTCACATCGCAACCCACGCTCATCAAGCCGGCCGTGATGGTTCGCTTCATAATACGCGACACAGGGTCTGCATCGCGCGAAGCAACGAGCATCAGATGCGAACCAACGGCACTACCAAGTGCAGCTCCAAGCTTCGCACCGAACTCCGGATTCATATCAATGTTCGCCACGCCCGAGATCCGAGCATCGGTGAACAGTTCTCTCGACCAACGTTCTTCTTGCACCAGCGACCTCGTAACGGTTGCGTGACTTTCCACGTGTTTGCGTGGCCAAAGCTTGATGTTCGACAACAGTCTAGCGTGATCACCGATCACACAATCTTCTGCGACAAACACATTGTCGTGAATGACCACGTGCGATCCGATGCGCACGTTGTTACACACAACGGCGTGTGAGATCTCGGAGAACTCACCTACAACTGTGTCTTTCCAGATCACCGAATTGTGAATAACGGATCCGTCTCCAATCACACACGAATCACCAATAACACAATTCTTCAACGAGAGGTTCGAACCCAAGCGAACGTTCGTGCCAAGGACAACCCCATCTTCGTTCACAGGGGCAGACACTGCCACCTTGCCGCCCAACACATCATCGTGTGCTAGTTGGTACTCGTGCAGGTTGCCAATGTCCTTCCAATACCCTTCGGCAATGAAGCCGTAGAGTGGAAGGTCCTTCTTGAGCATGAGCGGATAGAGGTCTTTGCTGAAGTCAAACTCTGTGTGGGGAGGAATGAGATCAAGGACGGAGGGCTCGAGAATGTAGATGCCTGTGTTGATCGTATCGCTGAACACTTCGCCCCACGAGGGCTTCTCGAGAAACCGAGTTATGCGACCATCGCGGTCCGTCATCACAATGCCATACTGCAACGGTTCGGGAACGCGTGTGAGTAGGATCGTTGCCATCGCCTTCTTTTCGCGATGGAATGCCAGGGCTTTCGAGATATCGAAGTCTGTGAGAACATCACCAGAGATGATGATAAAGGTGTCGTCGAGTTGCGATTGAGCGTTCTTCACGGCGCCGGCAGTACCAAAGTCGGCAACTGCCGTCGTGTACTCCATGGAGATGTCGAACTCGGCACCGTCTCGGAAGTAGGACGTAATCTGTTCTGGATTGAAGTACAGCACGGAAACCACGTCGTGGATACCATGCTTCTTGAGTAGCTCGACGATATGACCCATCATTGGTCTGTTCGCGAGGGGTACCATTGGTTTGGGGATCGACATGGTAAGCGGTCGCAACCGCGTTCCAAAGCCTCCCGCCATGATCACAGCTTTACGCATTAGGCCACAAAACTAGGAAAAATGAAGAGGCCCCGAGGGGCCTCTGTTGAAATCACGTTCTTCAGATCAATCGTTGAGAGTGACCACAAAATTCATATTGTTTGGATTGGCTGGAAATGGGACATAGTTGAAAACTGTAACGCTCCGATACGGGGCGTTGTTTGTTGTTCCAAATCGAAGGTTCCGTAGGATGTATTTACCACTACGACCGGACGCGCTCATCCAGGTTCTATAGACATTCAGGCTTGCAAAGAAGTCCATCTTCACATTGTCTGGCGTGCCACTCCATTTTTCAAGCTGGTTGGCAGTCATGTTCCACATACAGAACTGATTCATACCGCACGTCCAAGGTGCCGGCATCATTGGGTCTTGCGCTTCGAAAGGAAGCAATGATATAGTTGTGAGTAAGAGCTGATCTCGCACACAGTCTACCATCATAGGGCCTTGCATCCCAGCTTTGCTGATAAGATTCCCCACACCAGCATCGGTAAAGTCCGGGGAAACTGAGCCTGCCCTAGTTGAATCGTTTACGGAAAGGATAACTAGTCCAGGAAGAGTGAGCCCCATCGGCTCATGATATCCTAGAATCAGGAATGCACTATCAACGGTGATCTTGAGAGAACCAATCGTGGCATTCTTCGCCAACGAGAGTTGTCCCGTGTACTTTGGCTTCAACGAATCTGTGTATTTCGCCTTGACGCGTAGGTCGCATTTCTTTTGCGAGTTGTCCCCCTTGCAGTCAAACCCCATGATCAGTACTGTGCCAATCAACCCAGCCAAAATCCAACGTGTTATTCTCATGGTCAAAACCCCTTCAAACCAAAAAAAGAAATACCAGGCAACGGCTACTCGTCGTCGCCCAATCTGAGTTTCTCTAAAACAGAAAGATCTTCAAGCGTGGTGGTATCGCCGCTTATCGCAGCACCTGTTACCACTTCGCGCAACAACCTACGCATGATCTTCCCACTTCGCGTTTTCGGCAGTGCCTCCGTGAATCGAACTTCGTCTGGCTTTGCGATGTGGCCGATCTCCTTTGCCACATGATCTCGCAGCTCCTCACGCAACGCCACCAGATCTGCACCTTTCACAGCACTGGCTTTGAGCGTGACGAACGCAACAAGAACGCTCCCCTTGATCTCGTCGGGCTTAGCCACAACAGCCGCTTCTGCAACACTGCGGTGTGATACAAGTGCACTTTCTACTTCGGCAGTGCCAAGACGGTGTCCGCTCACGTTCACCACATCATCTACTCGGCCGATGATCCAGATGTATCCGTCTTTATCTCGCCGAGCTCCATCTCCGGTAAAGTACCAACCAGAACACGTGCGCGACTTCGGAAACTCACTCCAGTAGGCCTGATGATATCGTTCATCATTGCCATAGATGGTACGCAACATGGAAGGCCACGGATGTTTTACGACGAGCAGACCACCCTCGTCTGGCTTGCACGACGTGCCGTCTTTGCGCACCACGTCGATATCCATTCCGGGCATTGGAAGTGTTGCTGTGCCTGGCTTCGTTGGAGTGGCGCC
>JBBRES010000078.1:0-10768 GCA_038202665.1 Kapaibacterium sp. (SeqCode)
TCGGCGTTCTTGCATCGTACGAGACGGAACAGCCGAAGAAGGTGCTTGAATAGTTACCTGAGCGGCAATAATACTCAATTAATTCCCTTGCGTTGAAAGATCGGTCATGGTAGATTTCGCCCCCGACTACGCCCTTCCCACCTGTCCACACTTCCCTATGCATCGTTTTTTCGTCGTTATGACCCTGCTTGCAGCATTCGTATGCGGAGCGTTTGAGGGCGTCGCGCAGGAAAATGTGATGGACTCGGATCCGCTGGTCGCGAGGAAGAGACTCGTTTACAGCATGATTGGTCCGTATGGTGGCCTCTCATTCAGTAATCAGGGTGGCACATTCTTCACGGCCTGTAACTGTGAATTCACGGGCGGAGCGGGTAGCAATTTGGTTGGTGGGATTGTGTTTGAGCGCCTGACACGGTCAAGAGTCACCTGGGGAGCAACACTTGGATACGACAATCGGAGTATCACGGCGGCATTTCAAGAAGTGGAAGGGGTTGTACAAAGGTCTCCGAGCACCGGCAGGGAGTACACGGTACCCATTACATTTCGGAATGAAGCCGTTACGTCGATCCAGTTGATCACAGCAATGCCGTATGTGAAGTATCACCTGATGGATTGGGTGTTTGTTCGCGGCGGGCCATCTGTCTCGTACATCTTCAATAGCACGGTCAAACACACAAAAGAATTACTGACCGAAACGGTGTCGTTTCCAACAGGGGAGATTGCAACGGTATCGTTGCCAGGAACGGACCAGAGAAGCGTTGTCTTGGAAGACGGGTCAATTCCACAGATCAATCCGCTACAAGTGGGACTGACAGCGGCTGTGGGCTTAGAATTTCATGTTGGGAAGAAGTTCTTGTTGGCACCGATCGCACAGTACACTTTCCCGTTCACAACGATCTCTGGTAGGGGTGACGGGTTCACAATTCGGTCGTTCCAGGTCCTTTTGGAAGGCCGTTGGATCCTGTAATCGCAGTCAAATGTGACATTTGTTTTTGCGAGTAGCGGGCAATTCTCTATTTTTTCCGTTCGGCGCGAGAATGGAGTGTGGAAAACACTCCTCAGTTTGGGTGACTACCTTTTTCATGTATCTGGATGTGTGTTATGCAGCGTTTTTTCTTTGTCGTGTGCTGTCTGGTCCTGTCTGTAGGTATCGGACGGGCTGCTGCTCCAACGAACAACGAGCCCACGTTGTACGGTGCTGTGATCGAAACTTCGGCGGCACCTCAGGACGGCAGTACACGCGGCGATATTCTGGACGACCCTAAGAAAATCCGCATTCTGAACCTCGGAAAGGTCATCAACCACGCGGGGTTGGACTATGGTCCGACCATCAGCGCCGATGGCAAGACGTTGTTCTTCGTATCTAACCGTAAGGGCGGTCGCATCACACGTGATGGCGATTTCTCGCACGACTTCTGGGCGGCGAAGAAGCTTAACAACCTTGATACGGTGTTCTTCTCGCCATATAACATCGATACCGTAGATGCTGGCGTGAACAGTGTGTTCAATGAAGGCGTTGCCACCATCGCGGCAGACCGTCAGACGCTGTATTTCACGGGATGTAATCGTCCAGACGGATTGGGCGATTGTGACATCTACGTTTCCGAAGTTCAGGGCGACCGTTGGGGTAAGCCTGTCAACCTAGGACCCAACGTCAACTCTGAATACTGGGACTCTCAACCAACGATTTCGCCAGACAAAACACGACTCTACTTTGTGTCGAACCGTCCATCGCCAACGAATCCAGACGGTGATGGCGAAACGGATACAGATATTTGGTACAGCGAGTACGACGACGATATGAACGAGTGGAAAAAGGCCAAGAACCTTGGACCAGATGTAAATACAGCCAAGCGCGAAGCTTCTCCGTTTATCGGAGCAGATGGAAACACACTCTTCTTTGCCTCGGATGGTCACCTGCCAAACATGGGCGGTCTTGACTTCTACCGTACGAAACGAAATGGTGAAAAAGACCGTGAAGGACGCGACCGCTTTGCGAAGCCAATGCAACTTCCGGCACCCATCAACACAAAGGAAGACGAGCAGTTTATCTCCTTGCCTGCTTCAGGCGACGTACTGTACTTCTCGTCACGCCGTAAGGATCTTCCTGGTTTCCAAGGCGACCTTGACATCTTCATGGCCTTCATTCCAACGTACTTCCGAGCTGTAAACCTGATTGTAAACGTGATCGACGAGTGTACGGGCCAAGCCATTCCAGCAACGGTTACGTTCAAGAACATGAAGAACGGTCGTACTGTGAAAGACAGTGTAAACACAGCAACGCACACAGAAACGAATACAATTATAACGAACGACGATTATGGTCTCGGCGCTGCGAAAGAGCCAATGGTTCAATATGCCATCACGGCGTTCTCGCCAGCATACGGCGAGCGTAGCATCAACGTAGATGTAGAAGATCCAGGAGAAACCACCGACGCAAACTCACTCAACGGTGGAGAGATTCGCAAGACGATCATGCTTGGACAGCGTCCAGTGATTAACTCAGAAATGGCCTTCTCGGCTTGGTCGAAGCAGAAGAACAATGCCTTCCGTGGTCTCGTCATGGAAGAGAAGGCAACGATCATCCTCTATCCGTTGTTAAACTACATCTTCTTCGATCTGAACAGCGGAGATTTCCCATCCCGCTACACTCTCTTCAAGAACGCTTCGCAAACAGCAAACTTTAACGATGAAAAAATCCCTGGTGGTACGTTCGATAAGTACTACACGGTGTTGAACATCTATGGTTATCGCCTGAAGAAGTATCCAAACGTGAAGCTAGAATTGGTTGGATGTTTGGACGAGACGAATGAAGACGAGAAATCAGATCTTTCAAAGCGCCGTGCCGAAGTGGTCTTCAATTATCTGAAGAACATTTGGGGCATCGACGAAAGCCGTATGAAGATCACTGCGCGTGGCTGGCCTGCTCTCAAGTCGAACATCAGGGATTCGTTTGGTATCGTTGAAAACCGCCGTACCGAGATCATCTTCAATGGAGACCCTGAAGATGTATGGCAGTGTATGCGCCCGATCCTTGATAATGATCCAACACTCACGCCAGACCCTGATAAAATGAACTTCACGATGAAGAACGGAATCGATAACGAGATCGTTGCTTCACGTCGCATCGAAGTAATGCGTAATGGTCAGCTATGGAAGACGATCAAGGAAGTTGGCACGGTTGACCCTACGAAGGAATGGGACTGGGCAAACGAATTGGGCGACTATCCAAAGGATGAAGTTCCGTACGAGTGTACGCTGATCGTTACCTCGAAGAATGGAACCGAATGCCGCTCCGATGTGCACAAGATTCCCGTAAAGCAGATTAGTACAAAGGAAGTTGCAACCACTCGTGGTGAGCAAAAGACGCTCGAGAAGTACAACCTTATCCTCTTCCCATTTGATAAGTTCGAAGCAGGTCCGTTTAACGAACGCATCTTGCAAGAGTATGTGTACCCACGCGTAAAGACGAACTCCGAGATTCACATCGAAGGTCACACGGACGTGGTTGGTATGTACGATCACAACAAGAAGCTGTCTGAGAATCGCGCTGGTACCGTAAAGAAGGGCGTCGATGCAAAGACTAGTGGCAAATACCTGAGCCTTGAGAGCATTGGTACCGGTGAAGACCAAGAACTGTACACGAACAATCTTCCAGAAGGTCGATTCTTCAACCGTACCGTTCAGGTTCGAATCGAAACTCCACTCGACTTGTCTGGCCAACCATAAGCATTCGTTCATTCTTTGAACTCTAAGGAGGATGGAAACATCCTCCTTTTTTTTACCGCATATGATCCACTGGAACGTTAGCCCAATAGCCTTTGACCTTGGCTTCATTGCTCCACGGTGGTATGGCGTGCTGTTCGCAACGGCATTCTTCCTGAGCTATGTTGTGATGCGCACAGTCTATCAGCGCGAGAAACGCTCACAAGTAGACCTTGATGCGCTCACGATTACGGTGATCGTTTCTACGATCGTTGGTGCGCGTCTGGGCCATGTCTTCTTCTACGAGCCGAGTATTATGCTCGACAATCCGCTGGAGACGTTTGCTGTGTGGCACGGTGGACTTGCTAGCCATGGCGGCGCCATCGGCATCATCACAGGTTTGTGGATCTATCACAAGCGCCGCCCGTCGTTCTCGTTTATCTGGCTGCTCGACCGTATTGCCATTGTTGCAGCTCTTAGCGGCATGTGTATTCGACTCGGCAATCTTTTTAACTCCGAGATTATTGGACACGAAACCACGGTGCCATGGGCATTTGTGTTTGAGCGCGTCGACATGCTTCCTCGCCACCCTACACAGATCTATGAAGCTATTGTATGCCTTGTCCTGTTCGCACTGTTGTGGCGCATGTATAACGCTGGCGTAGCAACCCGTAAGCCCGGAACACTTATCGGGACTTTCTTGGTGCTGCTCTTTTCGGCACGCTTCGCTATAGAGTTCCTAAAGGAACGTCAAGTAGACTTTGAGGCATCGCTCCCTATCGATATGGGACAGATCCTGAGTATCCCATTCGTGATCGTCGGAGTGTGGCTCCTACTTCGCAATCGGACTAAATGACGCGACCATGCCAATGAGGTCGTTCTTCGTGCTTTCATCTGTTAGCAATGCATTGTAGTCTGCCGAAGCAACAAAGACCGTGTTGTTATAGATCACAACCTTTACATACGACTGGCCACCGGTCTCGATGTTCGTGACGGTAAGGAATGCCGTTTTACGTTGATCGTCAAACTGTATCTCTGGTTCCGAATTGATCACACCAGAAGAACGCAAGGTGGCAACTGCTTCGCTGATGAATTGACGAATGTTGGTGTGTCCGGTATTCGCACGACGGACAATCTTCACATTCCCAAAGCCATCACCTGTGATCGTTGTTACTGGGATATCCGAGTTATCTAACCCGCCTCTGTCGTAAGCAACGTTCCACTTTGACGGCTCATTCGCAGAAAGTACAAAGCCAGCCTCCGAACTAATGAGGTTCTTGCCGATGAATTTTGTGGGATCGATCTTTTGACCTTGTGCCTCGACGTTCTTAATCACTGAATCGCTAATCGTGCCCGTATTGAATTGCAGCGGACCGTCCTTTGTAGAGAGCGACGACGTTGACTGTTGAACTTGCTCGCCAATGGGCTTATCCAGACTCACCTTGAACTTACCCGACGTGATGTCTATATCAAGGTCGCCTTTCCGATTGCCAACCGTATTGAAGAACAAGATCATGGCCAGCACTCCGAGCACGGCACCAGCGCCAACGGTGATCATCAGGCGCTTGGTTTTTTCTCGCTCGACGGCGATGTTGGAATCCTCGGACATAGCCCCTCCATAGTGAAGGCTCAAACATACGCCTGCAAGCGGTAATTTTGTGCAACGCACATCACCACGAATTCAGAGGCCAACATGTCCATTCAAACAATCACGGTTATCGGTGCAGGCACCATGGGCAACGGCATTGCCCACGTTTCAGCGCAGCATGGGTTTACGGTCACGCTGTGTGATGTAAGCCAAGCCGCGCTCGACAAAGCCATAACGACGATCACCGGAAATCTCGATCGCCAAGTAAAGAAAGAAGCGATCACAGAAGAAGACAAGAACGCAACACTTGCACGGATTACAACGCAAACCTCGCTTGAAGATGCAGCGCGCACTGCAGACCTCGTGATTGAAGCAGCGAGCGAGCGACTCGAAATCAAACAACAGATTTTCGCAACACTCGATGCCGTGTGCAAGCCCGATGCGATTCTTGCATCTAACACATCGTCGATCTCTATCACTCTACTGGCCGGTGGAACGAAGCGCGCCGACAAATTCATTGGCATGCACTTCTTTAATCCCGTACCAGTGATGAAACTGTGCGAGATTATTCGTGGCCTTGCCACGAGCGACGAAACGTATGCAACAGTGAAAGACATGGCGGAGAAGCTTAGCAAGGTTCCTGTGGAAGTGCAGGACTATCCTGGCTTCATTAGCAATCGCATCCTCATGCCCATGATCAACGAAGCTGTCTATTGCGTGATGGAGGGCATTGCCTCGGTCGAAGACATAGACACAGTTATGAAGCTCGGTATGGCGCATCCAATGGGTCCGCTCACACTCGCAGACTTCATTGGCCTAGATGTGTGCCTGAGCATCATGGAGGTGCTGCACAACGGTCTTGGCGACACGAAGTACCGTCCATGTCCGCTCCTTCGCAAAATGGTGGCAGCGGGTCAGCTAGGGCGGAAAAGCGGCAAGGGCTTCTACGCGTATTGATCACTCGCATGCTCACATGAAAGTGCAGAGAGCGTCTACGTAAACCAACGAATGTATTGATGGGGGGCATGCCACGTTGTGGTAATGCCCACTTCATCTGTACCAACTGTTGATGCGCGACGGATAATGGGCGTGCCTTGCGTAATACCGTGAATGAGCCACTCGTGGCCAACGAACTCCGTTGCTTGAATGGAAACATCTAGGGCAATACTTGCATCGCTCGTTACGAGAGAGATGTTCTCGGGCCGGATACCAAGTGTTCGACCATTGTGCGGTATCAAGTTCATGGACGGACTTCCAGTGAAGGACGCCACGAACGGAGTTGCGGGGTTGTCGTAGATCTCGCGTGGAGTTCCAACTTGTTGCAGGGTGCCTTCGTTGAGAATTGCCATGCGATCGCTCATCGTCATGGCCTCTACTTGGTCGTGCGTTACGTACACGCTCGTAACGCCAAGGCGACGTTGCAGCGCGCGAATCTCTGCGCGCATGTGTGTGCGGAGTTGGGCATCGAGGTTGGAGAGTGGCTCGTCAAAAAGGAAGACGCGGGGTTTGCGAATGATGGCCCTTCCTAGAGCAACACGTTGTCGTTGTCCGCCGGAGAGCTGTTTGGGTTTGCGATCTAGGAGCGACGTGATATCGAGCATCCTTGCCACCTCGCCAACTCTTGATTCGATTTCTGCCTTTGCAATCTTGCGTACAGAAAGTGGAAAGCCAAGGTTTTGCGCCACGCTCAGATGGGGATAGAGGGCGTAGTTCTGAAAGACCATTCCCACGTCGCGCTTGCGCGCTTCCACGTCGTTCATGCGTTCGCCGTCAAAGAGAAGCGCGCCGGCTGTCACCGACTCAAGGCCGGCAATCATGCGCAAGAGGGTGCTCTTGCCGGAGCCGGACGGACCTACAAGAACAAAGAACTCGCCTGGTTCGATGGTGAAGGAAACAGACCGAAGGGGCGTGACGTTGTCGTACGACTTCGAGACATTGTCAAACGTGATTCTCGTCATGGCTTGTCCAGTTGTTCATAGAGCGAGCGCTCTTCGTCGGTGAGAGACGTAGGGATATGTGCCTTCACGGCAACATACAAATCTCCACGCTTGTCGGAAGAGCCGTAGACGGGCATTCCGAGTCCGCGTAGCCGAAACCGCGCATCAGGTTGTGTACCCGCAGGAATCGTCAGCATGGCCGTGCCACTCAGTGTTGGCACTGGATGTTTCTTCCCTAGAACCAAGGTGGCAATGGGAACAACCTCTACGCAGGAAAGATCGTTTCCGTCGCGCGTGTACCGATGATCGGCGGCAATACGCACTTCAAGAATTCCTTGTGGGATCTTTAGTTGTTGTGTGTCTGCTATGCCGGGTTTGAATGCAATATCGATTTTCTCGTTGCCAAGGGCGAGCCGCTTACTCACGCCTGTGAATGCTTCTTGCAGTGTGAGAGTGACGCTGTAGATGCGCTGTTGCGGTTTCGGTTGACGTTGCTTTGTGCGACGTCCACCACTGCTCCCACCACCACCGAACATTGCATCGAAGAAGTCCGACATAGAAGCGCCATCTCCGAAGATATCGCTCAGGTCTCCTTCAAACTGCTGTCCGCCGCCTTGCGAAAAGGCATCAAACGAGGTGTTGCCGCTGCGTCCGCCCTGCGACTTGAATTGTTGGTATTGATTCGAAAGTGCATCGTACTTCGACTTTTTCTCTGCGTCGCTCAGTACTTCATTCGCTTGTGAAATGCGTTTGAAATTCTCTTCGGCCGACGGATCATTCGGGTTCGCATCCGGATGATACTTTCGAGCGAGCGAGCGGAACGCCTTCTTGATATCGTCGGCAGATGCGTTGCGTTCGAGGCCGAGGTCTTTGTAATAGTCGCGATAGTCCATGGTGTGATTGACGAATCAGACTCGTCCTTCGAGGTTACAGCACGTCGCCTAAACCCAAGTGATACCAACGTTTCAAGAAGATCGCGAAGAGGATCAGGAAGATGGTGCCAACAAAGAGAAGCACACCAATTACCTTACCTGCCGAGGTGCGCGTCGTACGCAACGAGGCCTTCACGACGGCCTCTGTGAGTTTTTCAACGTAAGCAAAGAGTGGTACAAAGATCAACACAATCGTGCCCATACCGAGCAGCGTTGCCGTTACTGGACGAAACTGCTCCGTCTCGCTCATGATTTGGTCTTCCACCAATCCTGTAAGCAAATACGAAACCAATACTGTTGCCGTAAAAATCACGGCCTTTGTCACATACTTCATCATTCGGCAAACCTTCTAATTCAGATCGGCAGGAATCGTATGGTGCATTTTCTCGATATGCAACTCCACGTCACCATGCTCGGTGGTTGTAAACATTTGCTCGAATTTCGAGCCCCACGCCACCTCGTTCCCTTTGTAGGAATAGCGAGAGTAGAAGTGTTGTCCGACGGTGTCGTCGAATGCATTCAAGATCACCAAGAATTCTGCGTTGCGATCCACTAAGTCTGCATGGGAGATGCCATGGAGTGGACTATCAAGCGTAATTGCATGCACAAGTGTCCAGTTCAGTGCGAGCGAGACAAGATGATCGATCTCCAGTGGCAGTTCGTAATACCGACGGTTATGGGAGTGGCCATTCTCGTCTTGCATCACCATGAACAGCGTTGCGCGTGCATCCATAATGGCGCTATCGCGTTCATTGGCAAGACGCAGCATGAATCCATTCTTACTGTCTTTGTAGGGTGCCACCACGGCAACTTCAGAGAACAGGATGCGAGGTTTGATGCGTGAGAAACGTCCAAAGGCTAGGCCGGTGAAGATTCCAAAGATGAACAAGCCGGCCATGGCTTCGAGGGCCGCAACGAGGCTCACCAATGCGCTACCGGGAGCAAGATGTCCGTAGCCCACGGTGGTGAGTGTTTGGGCACTGAAGAACATAGCGCTACCAAGTTCCTCGTACCAATCTCCATTTGCGCTATGCAAGATGTTTTCTGTTCCGAGCAGCATGTAGAGCACGCCGAACAGGATATTCACGACGATGTAGACTGCGACGCTGAGAGCGAAATACTTCGTCCACGATATGGTAAGCAACATGTGATAGATGTCGCTCGGATGAAACGACTCGCCACGCCGCAGCACATTCAATGCGCCATCGCGATTGACGATACGTCCGGTCGTACGTCCGTATTTAATTCCGAATCCAGGGTCCGACGTTGGTCGTTGTGCCATCTATATCAGGTTCCGTTCTGCAAGGCTTGTGAATTCATCACCACCGATGATCACATGATCGAGTACGCGAATATCGACGATACGGCCTGCATCGACAAGCTGTCGTGTAATGGCCATGTCTTCTTTTGACGGCTCGGTATTGCCTGATGGGTGATTATGCACAAGAATAACGGCTGCGGCATTCTCGGCAATGGCTAGGCGAAACACTTCGCGCGGATGGATAAGCACGCTATTCAGCGAGCCTTCGCTCACGGTAACGTCGCGCACAACTTGATTCGCGGTATTCATCAGCAGCACGTGGAACGACTCCGTTCGTTGGTGTCGGAGCCGGGGTGCCATCAGCCGAGCAAGGATTGCGGGTGAGGTAATCACGGGTCGGGATTTAAACGGTTCTGCTTGAATCCGGTGGGCTAGTTCAAGAGCGGCGCACACGGTAGCGGCCTTTGCGGCGCCCATGCCATTAATCGACTGCAGTTCAGACACATCGCGTGCGGCCAGATCTGTCAGTGATGGGAATCGTTCGAGCACGCTTCGGGCGATATCTCCAGCGCTTCTACCTGTGGTACCGTGTCCGATCAGGAGTGCCATCAGTTCCGTGGTACTTAGTGCGCCTGCTCCGTGGTGCAGTAGTCGTTCGCGGGGCATATCAGTCATGGCGTCCTTGCCACCTTCCAGGGCCATTCATGCATGTAATGCACGGGGCAGAAGGCGGTATTCGTGGGTGTTTGAGAATCAGTCATCGCAGGGTTTCTATGTTTTTACGATCTTTGCGCCTCAAAAAAATCACGGAACACGGCCAGACATGCTCGACCTTCTCATCTACCACTTACACATTGTTGGGGCATTGTATGCCTTTACGAAGAGGTGGCAGGAGGAGGGGCTCAAGGGCGGGTTCTTAGCGCTTGGCATCTGTGGTTTGGCGTTTACGATTTTGTGGTCGCTCACGGGGCCGCTAGCGCGCATGATCATGCCGCAGGCCGCAGCACCGGGGGCGTGGTTTACAACGGACACATTGTCGCTCGTGTTGGTGTTGATTCCGGGGAGCATCTTCTTTTGGTTGTTCTTCTACAAGGGAAGTGATCGGTCGGCAGAGGAACGTGACCACGTGGAATGATTTTTTCCACAATACCATTTGGTTGGTATTACCCTTTTGCCGTAAGTTTGTCCTCCCCACAGCGACATTCGCGAGTCGGGGAGAGGGTTGAGGCCCGAAAGCTTCAACTCTTTTTTGTTCGGTGTTCTTTGACAACGGGAAGCATCCAAAAAAGAAAAAGGGTAGGTCTAAGCGCCTGGACTTCGGTTCAGGAGCGCATATCTACCCCGT
>JBBRES010000079.1:0-10750 GCA_038202665.1 Kapaibacterium sp. (SeqCode)
GTTGTGTTCAAGAACCTGGAGCCTGGCGACTTCATGTACATACGTGTTCGTGTGCGAGAAGCGCGGCGCGGTAGACTTGCACCGTACTTCTGGGATGCCTTCGAGTTCAATGGTTACTATCCGCAAATGCATACGCGCTACTCCTTGCTTGTCCCCGCGGATAATACGTTCCAGTGGCAGAGCACGAATTGGAATGCAACGCCTCGCACGTCAACGAATGCCTTTGGCAAACTGTATGAGTGGTCGTCAAAGAACGAAGCGGCCATCGACTTCGAAGATGCAATGCCGAGCTATTCAGAGATAGGGAAAACCGTTCAAGTGTCGAGCATGTCTAAATGGTCCGACCTCGTGGATTGGTACTACGATGTGGCCCGCACAAAAACACGCACCTCCTACGAGATCAAAGAGATCGTCGACCAGATCTTGCCACCCGCCATTACCGACGAATCCAAGATTATCGAAGCCGTCTACAAGTACATCACCACCGACATCCGGTACAGCAACGTGTCCTTCCGTCAGAGCGGCACAATACCGCAGAAGGCGCGCACAACCTTAGTAACACGAATCGGCGATTGTAAAGACGTTGCGACGTTGTGCATTGCTATGCTTGCCGAACGTGGCATCTCTGCATATCACGTACTTGTGGAAACCAATACGTCGCTCTTGCGGAAAACGCCACTTCCGAGCATTCCCTTCGACCATGCCATTGTGTGCGTCGAAACCGCGCGAGGCAGACTCTTCCTCGATCTTACGGCGGCCAACGTTCCCATCGGTTCGGTGCCGTTCGGAGATATCGATGCATTCTGCTTGCTCATCAAGCCAGGTGAGAAGATGCCCTTCCGCCTTGACAGATCCTTCTTTACTCCGAACAACTCGCGTGTGAACACCAGTATCATGATGCAGTCAGACAATTCCGCGTTGGTCTCACGCACGTTTACGCATACGGGTGCGCGCACGCAACTGTATCGGACGGCGTGGATTGGCAAGACGCGTAAGGAAATGGAGAAGCAGATCGTGGAGTTGCTATCGGGAGACTATCCAGATGTAGAGCTCAGGGAGTTTGAGATCAAAGACCTCGACACTCTGTCGTCGTCGATTACCTATTCCATGTCGTTCCACGTTCCACAATTCGCAACAGAGGCTGGAGACTTTAAGTTCTTCAAGATTCCGTGGTACGATGAGTACAGTCCAGTTTCCGCGCTTGCGTATGCAACGCGCGTCTATCCCATCGAAGCAACGATGTCGCACGACACCGTTGTCGAAAGCGTTGCGATTACCATTCCCGATGGATACGAACCTTCGTCGATTGTGCGATCATTGCAACGTGTGAATCCAGCAGCAGAGTATTCGTTCTCGACGAACGTCCAGCGTAACGCCATGAATATTGAGCGACATTCCGTGTTTAAGCGCAGCATTATTGAGCCGAAGGAGTATCTGGACTACAAGCAGTTTTACAACGACGTCGTAAAGGAAGATCGCCGATACATGCTGTTAATGCCAAAGGGAACCGTCGTACGATCGCCCAAGAAGAAGTAGCATGCCGCAGTTCCCACGTCGAGTTGTTTGTCTCACAGAAGAGACCACAGAGACCCTCTATGCCATTGGCGCAGATCATCTGATCGTTGGCGTTAGTGGCTTTACTGTGCGGCCACAGCGCGCACGAAAAGAGAAACCAACCGTGTCGACGTATCTCGACGCAAAATTCGACAACATCATTGCGCTTCGTCCCGACGTGGTCTTTGCATGGTCGGATCTGCAAGCTGACATTTGTGCTGAGCTCATCCGTCGCGGAGTAGAAGTGGTATGCTTCAATCATCGTTCGATTGATGGAATCCTTTCGATGATCGTTAAGCTTGGCGCCTTTGTTGGCTATCACGACCAAGCGCATGCCTATGCTTTGGCACTTCGCGTACGAGTGGATGAAGCAGCTCGTGTTGGCTCCCTGCGCACATTCAAGCCTCGCGTCTACTTTGAGGAATGGTACGATCCAATCATCACGGGTATCTGTTGGGTGAGCGAGCTTATTGAAGTGTGTGGCGGAATTGATGTGTTCGCAGAGAACCGTCAGCACCAAGGCGCAAAGGAACGCATTGTTGCGGATCCACTCGAGGTGGTGCGCCGAGATCCCGACGTGATGATTGCCTCGTGGTGTGGCAAAATGTTCAAGCCCGAGCGCGTACGTGCTCGTCAAGGATGGGAATCGTTTCGTCCAACGGTGAACAACATGCTATTCGACATTCCATCACCCATCATCTTGCAACCAGGTCCGGCCGCTCTCACTGATGGCATCGATGCCATCACCAACATCCTCTCTGTTGTTCCAGCGAGAACACCATGAACACGTTGCGATTCTCCGCATCGTTCGATGCCGTCATTTGTTTGAATGGTTCGATTCCGCCTGAGGATCTCTTCGAGCAATTCGCAGAGTTACCGTTGATCGCGGCAGATGGCGCGGCCACAACGCTCGTAGCCAATGGAGTTGTTCCCGAGTTTATCGTGGGCGATCTTGATAGCGTGGATGCCGATACACTCCGTCGTATCGAAGGTCTTTCCGAAGTGATTGTAGAGCCAGATCAGGACACGAACGACTTCGAGAAAACTCTTCGCTTTGCCGAAGGACAGCTCTGGAAACGGCTTCTGATTGTAGGGATCCACGGTGGCGACCTCGAGCATACGCTCAATAATTGGAGCGTCATGATGCGCTACGGGAAGTCGCTCTCCCTTACCGCCCTCGACCGCGCTCGCTACGCCCTTCCACTCTACACTTCAACGCAGTTCTCGGCATCCGAGAGCGAGTTACTGTCGCTCATTCCGCAGCCTCATGCCCAACTCACCACAGTGGGGCTGCAGTGGCCTCTTGTGAACGAAGCACTGTCTCTGGGAGGGCGGGAAGGGGCAAGGAACAGGGCTTCCTCGGACGTGGTGCAGATCACCGTTCACGACGGCTCTCTGTTGTTCTTCTGCGATGCACGACTTCCCTTTGCGCCTGAGTTCGACTGATTCTCCTATATTCGAGGCCCAATACCCACGGAGAACACATGCGCAGAGAGATTACTGAATGGTGGAGCCCCAACCTCAACAAGAACATGGAGATCGTTGCGTACGGTCACATGGGGCCGGCTCTTTTACTCTTTCCCAGTGCTGCTGCAGACTTCCTTGAGTATGAGCGCTTTCATTTGATCGACTCTATCAAGGATCAGATCAACGAGGGCAAGTTCAAAGTGTTTTCGATCAACAGCATCAATAGTGAAAGCTGGTTGAACGACACGATGAGCGGTCGTGATAAGTCGATCCGACATCAGCAATACAACCAATACATCGTGGAAGAAGTGGTACCGCACATCTATCGCAACTGCGATGGACCCGTACCTATCTATACGAGCGGTGTATCGCTCGGTGCTTTGCATGCTGCGAATACATTCTTCCGTCGGCCCGACATTTTTGATGGCGTGATTGCCATGAGTGGCATTTACGATCTGAAGTCGTACTCAAAGGGCCACTTCGACGAAGACTGTTATTTCAACAGTCCAATGGACTACTTGCCAAACCTCAACGAGCAGTATTGGTTGAACCTCCTCCGTGTAAAGCATCACGTCTACTTTGTTTCGGGACGCGGCAACTACGAAGACCCCGAAGCATCACTCGCCATTGGTCGGGTTCTCTCTGCAAAGGGCATACCACACGAAGTAGACCTGTGGGGATATGAGTGGACGCACGATTGGCCAACGTGGCGAGCCATGCTTCCCCACTACCTTGCATCAAGATTCTGAGCTTCTGTTGCGTTCTTCGCCGTGCGAATACATGCAAGCACAATGCGATGCGCCTCTTCTGCGGCATCGTGTAATTCCGTAGCATCTTCAGGCGCAATCTCGTCGAGATCGTCTAACAACCGTAGCCAATATTTCGCATCGCGAATGTTGGAGTCTGCCATGCGCAACTGCGTCAAGAATTCAGCTCGTGTGCTAGCACCGGTTGCTTGTTCGATTCGTGCTCCGGATGCGAGACACGAACGAATGAATGCGTCGTCGATGTCGCGAGGCGCACCCAGCGCCGCACGCAGCCTACCCCAGCGTGCTGCTACCACGGCAAAGGCATAGGTCTTTTGAATGAGTGGAGTGTCCATACGTGCACGGGACATGCAGCGGGTGGAACGTGACCGAGCGCCTATGGGGATTTGCAACAATCATCAAGAATCGGCTCAGCACGCACGTCCCAACGTTGATAGTGTGTAGTTTGAGCTTCACACATTGTGTAGTGTTGGGTGTCGTTGTGCGTTTTACGTGAGGTAGTTGTGCTTGAAGTGTATGATGACGTTCGATTAGGTCCGTGGTCGCGGCATCATGCCGCACATCTGCTTCGTAGAATGACTGTGGGTCCAACTCCTTTCGAGATTAGCCGAGCAGTGGAGGAGGGGCGCGAGGCAACCGTCGAGCGAATACTGACGCCTTGGACCGTGCCTACGGAGAAGGTCTCGAGCATGATAAGCGATATCGTTCTGGCAGAATTGCAGCCAATCGATACGCTTGAATACTATAACTTTTTTGTGCGTAAGGATCGGCGTTACATCGAGCTCGTTCAGTGGTGGGCTTCCGTGATCGTACGTAGTCCACTTTCGGCACAAGAGCGAATGACGTTGTGGTGGCACATGTGTCTTCCATCGTCTTTGAACGGGGCCCACTTTGCAGAGAACATCTTTGATCAAAACATGAGCATGCGTCGGCATGGCCTTGGCAGCATTCCTACACTTGTCGATGAAGTAATCCATGGCATGGCCATGCAGATTTACTTGAGTGGCACGGAGAATGTATGGCAGCCGAC
Source organism: Kapaibacterium sp. (SeqCode) (assembly GCA_038202665.1). GTDB lineage: Bacteria > Bacteroidota > Ignavibacteria > Kapaibacteriales > Kapaibacteriaceae > Kapaibacterium. The sequence continues at coordinate 4,819 of JBBRES010000079.1, forward strand.
GAATGAAGGTGTGAACGAGAATCTCGCACGGGAGATGATGGAGATATTTCTGTTAGGTCGTACGGATGCACAAGGATTGCCGAGTTATTCGCAAGAGGACGTGTCCGAGATTGCACGGTCATTGTCCGGCTGGCGCATTGCTGAGGTGCATGTAGCTGGGTCGACAGGGACCGACTATTTGTACCGGATGCGTGAGCTGGTATTCAGTGTAGACCATTGGGATCCGCGGCCGAAAACTGTCTTCGGACAAACTGGTACGTTTCGAAGCAAGGAGATTCTGGATTTGCTCTTCACCGAGAAGCGCTCGGCAATAGCGAGACACATCTGTAGCCGATGGTATTCATCGTTCATCAACGAGACCGTTGAAGAACAGGCTATAGAGGGCATGACCGAACTACTGCTCGATGTGAACATGGACATGACGTCGTGGTTGCGCGTTGTACTCAACTCTTCACACTTCTTCGAGTCCCGTCATCGCATGCGCATCGCTACTCCCCCAATGGTCTCATTCCTTGCCCAGTTGCGGTATGCGGATGTTGGGTATGTACCAGACTTTGACGACTACGACAATGGTGTGCAGGACGACCTCTATTCGCGGCTACGAAGTATCAATCAGTGTATGTACTATCCGCCCAACGTTTCTGGGTGGCCGGATACAACGGACTATGTTGCAGGTACGGAAATCGCATGGCGACTTGAAATGCATATGCGACTATGGTCGGGAACAATGACATTCAAGAATTACAATGGAGGCCGTCAGGTGTATCCAATTGTTATCAATTCCTTCTTGAAGTCCTATGGAATGCCCGCCACCATTCGACAGTTGGCAGAAATGGTGTTGTGCGACCTTGCTGGAATCGAGGCAGACGCGAAAGATCTGGCTCGTCGGCTCTGTCCGGTTGATAGACCCTGTGATAACACAAGTGTACGTGGCCTCATGAAAACAATTACAACTTCTCCACGAATCCTGTTTCATTGATCTATGCAACGACGCTCCTTCATCTCTTCTGCGATGCGTGCTGGTGTGGTACTGCCCTTTATGACCACAGACAGTATGCGTGCCTTCGCCTATCCGACGGATCAGCTCGGACACCTGTCCGCAACAGATCAAGAGGGCGAGCGGATCTTAGTTCTCCTTCGAATGTTCGGTGGCAATGATGGACTGAACAGCATCATTCCAATTCATGATGATGAGTACTATCGAATTCGTCGGGATCAATCCGCCCTCAACATGTCGATTGCTCGTGAGGCTGTGCTTCCTATCGAAGGTGCTCTCGGTTTTGGAATGCACCCTTCAATGTATCGCTTGCACGAGTTGTACAATGAGGGTCACGTTGCAATCGTACAAGGCGTTGGATATCCCAACATGGATCTATCGCACTTCCGTGGAACCGATATCTGGCTAGCCGCCAGCGATTCTGACGTGTATCTCCAATCCGGATGGCTTGGTCGCATGTTCGATGTCTCAAGTCCAATTGATAACGGCATTCCGTATGCGATCGAGTTTGGCGACAACATGAGTCGCGTTCTCAAAGGTCAGCATCAGGCTCACGCACATCATTACCATGCAACGCATCGCTTCACTGGATCAGAAGATATTGGAAGTCTCAATGACGGTCTTGCGATGGCAGATGAATTCGAATCGCGCATGTTACGGTCGCAACGAACAGGCCGTACGATAGACGATGCTCTCAGACGCGTCGGCAATCACACGCGCACGTATTCAGAGGAATCTCCATTGGCGGATGCGTTGAAGATCACGTCACGCCTTATTCGAGCTGGACTTCCAACACAGGTGTACGTGATCCACGCAGGACAGTTCGACACACACCACCGGCAGCTAGAAGTTCATGCTCAACAACTCGATGAGCTGTTCTCCAACGTTCACTCACTTTTCCGAGAACTAGAAGATTCTGGTGATGCTGATCGCGTATGCATCATGCCGATCAGCGAGTTTGGCAGACGGGTGGAGCCCACACAGTCGGGTACTGATCACGGTACAGCGGCGCCAGTCTTTGTAATTGGTAAGCACGTCAACGGTGGGATGTACGGCGACGCACCATCGATCTCCGATGTTGACGTGAATGGCAATCTGAAATGGACCACCGACTTCCGGCAGATTTACTCGACGATCATGCGTCAGTGGTTCTCTATGGAGCCATCTAGCATTGATACAGGTGTTCTCACACGAATGTTTGCACCGCTTCCACTTTTCGCAAGAAGCGAGATACTTTCATCGGCTATCACATTGGCTCCTATTCCAGCGCGAACGACGCTCGACGTCATTGCTCATCGCGATCACTCTACACGTTCGCAGTTTGTGATATCTGATCTCCATGGTCGCGCGCTCCAATCTGGAACGCTCGATCTTATGCAACGATCCACAATCACTCTACCTGCCCTCGCTTCCGGCGTCTACGTTATCAGCATCACCGAAGTGCTTGCAGACGGGTCGGCGTCGGTACATCGTCAAGCATTCCCAGTAGAGCAACTCTAACTGAGCATTCTCATTCTGCTCTATCGGAAGCAAACCACCTTCCCTACTTATCTCGATAGCCAATGCCAATCGTGCCCTGAAACGCAATGCCAACGCCAACGCTGCCGTTACTGCCGTACGAGGCCCAGACGGCAGGCGAGATGGGACCGAGCTTGAGTATGCCGGGATAGAACTGACCGATCACTGTTTGATCTTCTTGTCCGCTTACTTGCAACGAGGCCATGAGCGAGTTGTTCTTATCCCAATAGATGCCGGCCGTAGGCACGAGGTTCAGACTGAGGATGCGCACGCGTGGATCTACCGTATAGAGCGTCCGACCTCGCAGACCAGCCCCAACGCTGACGCTGTTCTCTGCATCGAACTTGTACGACGGTCCCGCCATGTTGCTCATGCCCATCAAGTACCACACACTCCATTTGTCCTCAGTACCCGGAATCGTCCACTTGAGTGAATAGTACAATCCGTTGTTGCCAAGACGCGCGCCAGGGAACGTGATCATGGGGAGGTTCGACCAATCTGCCATGTGCAGATCGTTGGCGAAGAATCGCGAGACATCGTCACTTGTGAACAAGAGGATTCCCAACCAGTCAAAGATCAAAAGGTCTGCAATGGGATCGGAGTTGTATCCCACGTATCCTTCGTTCTCGACAACTTCATTCAGCATGTGATACGTGATCATCGTTCCAACCGCCCACGCACCAGGCGCCGCCACCTTGTTGTGTACGAACCATTCCTCGAGCATGCGATACGTCATGCCTCCACCGATTAAATGGAGCTGATAGTTCGGCAACCACTGTCCGCCCTCTTTCGTGAAGTTCAACGGAAACACTTCCGTTGTTAGCCATCGCCCCCATCCGATCTGCGAAATGGTTGCGCCCATGTTCAAACAATTCTTCACAACATTTTCAAATCCTGTTCCATAGGGCAGGTCGAAGATGTGGCGATTCTTTCCGTCAAGTTGAATGATGTCGTAGCTACCGTTAATCACGACGTTCCACGGTGTGAACATCGACATAGATCCGTAGTCTACCGGCTTGTAGAAGTATGGCTCTTGTGCACGCATGGGCATGCATGTGCAGAGGGCGGTAAGGAGGAGTGGAAGTGCAAATCGTGTGGTGAACATGCGCTACAATTTACGGGCATCGTATGTTCGTAGCAACTACGTCACCAACCTGAAGAGACCATGGACATTCTTACGACCATTCATAGCCACGATCGGTGGATCATTTTTCTCCTCGGTGCTGCAGCTTTTGTGTTCTGCCTTGCCGCCTTCCTTGCCAAGAAAGCCCTTTCGAGAACGGCGCTCTTGGTAGTGCGACTTTATACGTTGATGATGACGTTTCAGTTCGTGATCGGCGTGGTGCAATTGATCGGGCGCTGGGACGATGCAGGCGTCATGCTCCGCCATCGCCTTGAGCACGCCTTCTGTATGCTCTTGGCACTCACCGTACTGCACATGCGAGGCAAGTGGAGTAAGGGCACGCCCGTTGGTACGTCCCGCAACATGATGCTCGTTGTGCTCACGTCGATCATCCTTGTCGTGCTTGGCATAACCGTTGTGACCATGCCCAAAGGCGTGAACGTTTTCGGAATGTGATTACTCGATGGGTGTTTCCACAAGAATGTTCACCGTGCGTGAATAGAACCTGCCCTCGGGGAGGTCGTTGGTGTAGAGCAAACCTTGTGCGCCGTTGCCTTCTACAGACATCGAGCCAGCCTTCAACATGGAGGCCACATTGCGCGCCCGACCTTCGGAAAGTTTCTGATTGAACATCGGATCTCCGATGCGATCGGTATGTCCGCTTACACGCACAGCGGCCGCAAGCGAGATGTTCTTCTTGATGCGATCGAGCAATCGTGCATTCTGTGCGGTAATGGTCGAGTCTGCAAAATCAAATGCAATGAGCGAGTACCTGTCGATCTCCTTGTCCTTGATACGCTCGCGGCGCTTTTTGGAAATCGTGATCTGCTCTACGTCGATAGACGGTCCGTCTTCCGACACGATGTTGCCAGATAGATCTTTTAACGAGAGGACATAGTCGATTGAACTTGGTGCACGCGGAACATGCGTCTGATCGTTCTGCAAGTCCCAGTCGACGTACACAGGCAACGAGTCGCGTCCACTGAATTCTTTGATGACCGCGTCGTCCTGCTTTGCTTGCAACGTCCACGTATCCAATCCGCCTTCCGCTGCGCCCAACATGCGGAAGCGAACTCCAGGGGGAGTGATGGTGCGCGATGTATCGGTGGTCCATACGGGATCGAGAACACGCGGATCTGTTGTGGTGATCTCTGCACGTCGGTTTTCTTCGACGCCGTCTCGTTCTTTTACATTCGAGGGTACACTCGGCAACGCACGCGTCTGTGTAGTGATGCGATCTGGCGCAATGCCCCACACTTGCGTGAGATATTCTCGAATTGTGCGAGCACGTTGTTCAGAGAGTTTTGCATTCGTTGCCTCTGCACCTTGATCAGATGTGCATCCGGTGATGGTGATCTGCGACTCAGGAAATTCTAGCATACGTCTGCCAATCACGTTGAGTACCTCGTGATACGTGTCGAGCATGGTTGCGTTGTGGAGGCGCTGCTCGCTGAACTGACGGATAGTCTCGGGCGTGCGATGTGTGTAGCGTTGCGGAATCTGCGATGAGTTCTCCGCGAAAAACACATACGGTAGGAGTGGCTTCATTTGCGTCGATAGAAATTCTTCGACGCGCAGCGTGACGGATGGGAGTTCACGTCCGTCTGCTTCGAGACCCGACGCGCTTACCGATGCTTTGAGATTGCTCTTGTAGTTCGGACCACGCGGACCTTCTTCTCCCGGCGGCGAATACTTTACAGAGAGGCCAAATCGAAGCGCCGATGTTTTCCAGTCGAGGTCCGACACTACCTTCGTAAGCGGCAACATATACGCAACGTCTGGTCCAACAAACCATGTTCTGTTTTGCGTGAGCGCAAAGTCGTACGATGCCCCCATCGTTAGGTAGAGCGCCTGGTTCACGGCGTTGGGAATGTCGCCGCTCGACTGCAATCTGCGTCGTTCACCATTCTCGAACGTCCCCGTTGCTGGCGTTACGAGTTCTTCGTATTGCGAATAGGTTTTCGTGATCATGTAGCCAAGATGCGGTCCCGCATAAATGGTCAGATCGCGAATCGGTTGCAATCCAATGGTTGCTTCGAGTGCAATGGCGTTACGCGACACATCGATAGAGTGCAGGATCTCACCAGGGAAAGCCTCTCCTCCAACGCTCATGAGTCGGGATTCTGTGGAAGATACTGGAGCGCCATACGTGAAGTAGCCAAGCCGACCCGACACCACAAAAAGGTTGCTCAATGGAAGATCGATCATGAGTCCCGCATCGAATCCCCACTGTTGTGAGTCACCAAAACCAGGACTGCAACACGGCACGTTTGGAAGAGCCTTGAACGAGGCCG
>JBBRES010000080.1:0-10677 GCA_038202665.1 Kapaibacterium sp. (SeqCode)
ACCCAACCCTGCAGGAAGAGCTCCTCACGGCCTTTGGGACCGATGTGATCAGCGACGGCCGCATAGAGCGCGCCGTCCTAGCTGCCCGAGTCTTCGGTACGGGAGAACAACAAAAACACGACCTTGCCACCTTAAACCGTCTTGTCCACCCCCGCGTGATTCAGCATCACCTTGAATTGCTCGAACAGCACGATGAAGAAGGCACAGAGCTTGTAGCCATTGAATCGGCTTTGTTGTTCGAAGTAGGTCTAGAAGATGGCTTCGACTATGTGATCCTTGTGGACGCAGAGCCGGAGATCAGGATTCAGCGGGTGATGGATCGAAGCGGACTCACACGAGAACACATAGAAGCGCGGATGCGCGAGCAGATGTCTCCCGAAGAGAAACGCGGCCTAGCCGACTTCGTTATCGAAAACAACGGCACCGTCGAACAACTGCAACGCGCAACCGAAGCCATCGCCTCGATTGTTGCTCTCATGCCAGAACTCGACGTTTCATAGTTTTGTACACGCAAACAAACCACACATCACACAAGGTTGATTTCATATGGCCCATCCCATGAACCTGACAGACGAGTCGTTCTCCCCCAAAATCGAAGAAGGTGGCGTTGTTCTCGTTGATTTTTGGGCCGCATGGTGCGGTCCGTGCCGAGCAATCGCTCCTATCATCGAAGAACTCGCTGGTGAATATGACGGCAAGGCAACTATCGCAAAAGTTGACGTCGACAACAACCCACGCGTTGCAATGCAATTCGGCATTCGCTCCATCCCAGCTCTCTTGATCTTCAAGGGCGGCAAGGTGGTAGATACAATCGTTGGCGCCGTTCCGAAGAACTATATCACGGATCGTCTTAACTCACAACTGAATTGACAACTACAATGGCTCGTCCAACGCTTCTCGCAGACGGCGAATTGGTTGAGCACCTAAAGGACATTCCGCTGTGGCGCCACGAAGGATCGACGATCGTTCGTGAGATCGCTGCAGCGGATTTTGCTTCTGTAATAGGTGCCGTGAATGCGATTGCCATCATTGCTGAAAAAATGGACCATCACCCAGACCTGCTGGTCTATGGATGGAACAAGCTTCGCATCACACTCTCAACCCACGATCAAGGCGGACTCACAATCGATGATATTCGCCTCGCAAAACACATCGACACCTTGTCGTTCTCTGTGATATAGGTTCGTCACTTCTCACTTCTCACTTCTCACTTCTCACTTCTCACTTCTCACTTAACTCGTCACTCGTCACTTCTCACTTCTCACTTAACTCGTCACTTCTCACTTCTCACTTCTCACTTCACTATGTCTCTAATCTCTGATATCGTCGCTCGCGAGATCCTCGATTCTCGCGGAAACCCCACTATAGAAGTGGATGTTGTTTTGGAAGACGCATCGTTCGGACGTGCAGCTGTTCCCTCGGGAGCGAGTACTGGCGAGCATGAGGCTGTTGAGCTTCGTGATGGTGATGAAGGGCGGTATGGCGGCAAGGGTGTGACAAAGGCTGTAGAGTTCGTTGATACAGAAATCGCCGATGCACTCATCGGTATGGATGCAACGGATCAACGTCAGATCGATCGTGTCCTGTGCGAACTCGATGGCACGGATACGAAGAGTCGCCTTGGGGCGAATGCCATCCTTGGCGCATCCCTGGCCGTTGCGAAGGCCGCCGCAGAGTTTCATGGTTTGTCGTTGTATCGATACCTTGGCGGCGTCCATGCCACCTTGCTCCCTACACCGATGATGAACATTTTGAATGGCGGACGTCATGCAGATAACAACGTCGACATTCAAGAGTTCATGATCATGCCTATTGGCGCAGATTCGTTCTCAGAAGGTTTGCGCATGGGAACCGAGATCTATCACACGTTGAAGTCTGTCCTGAAGAAGGCCGGACTGAGCACGTCGATCGGCGACGAAGGTGGCTTTGCTCCATCGCTACGTTCGAACGAAGAAGCGCTCGATAAGATCATGGAAGCGATTGTTGCTGCAGGCTACACACCTGGCGAAGACATTATGCTTGCCCTTGATGTTGCGGCGAGTGAAATGGTGCAAGACGGATCGTATGTGATGTACAAGAGCACAAAAGAAACACGCAGTGCAGATCAAATGGTGAAGTGGTATCAATCACTCACCGAGAACTATCCGATTGCTTCTATTGAAGATGGCATGGGAGAGAATGACTGGGAAGGCTGGAAGGCGCTTACAGACACGATCGGAGAGACGACGCAGTTGGTTGGCGACGATCTGTTCGTAACGAATGTCGACTTCCTTTCTCGCGGTATCATGGAAGGTGTTGCCAATTCCATCCTGATCAAAGTCAACCAGATTGGAACACTGAGCGAAACACTCGATGCGATATCCATGGCACATCGTTATGGATATAGCACGATCATCTCACATCGCTCCGGTGAAACAGAAGATTCAACGATTGCCGATATTGCAGTTGCCGTGAGTGCCGGTCAGATCAAAACCGGTGCCCCATGCCGCAGCGATAGGGTAGCGAAGTACAATCAGCTTCTTCGCATCGAAGAAATGCTGGGCGTGGATGCAGAATATGCCGGCGACCTCACCATCGCGTAATCACCACTTTGAATTGCACACCTGTATGAGTACGAAGATTGTTTTTGGCACAGATGGATGGCGCGGCGTTATCGCTCGTGATTACACGTTTGAAAATCTGCGACTGGTAGCGCATGCTACGGCACGCTACGTGAAGTCGATGAAGGTGAAGAACGCGTCTGTGGTGATCGGCTACGACACACGTTTCCTTTCGATGGAGTTCGCGCGCGAAACGGCAGTGGTGATGGCGTCGTACGGTATCGTTGTGCACATCTCCAATGCTGTGTCGAGCACACCTCAAGTGTCGTTCCATACAAAGCAAAAGGGCGCCTCCATTGGCGTGGTGATTACAGCGAGCCACAACCCAGCACAATACAGTGGCTTTAAAGTGAAGGCGTCCTTCGGTGGACCTGCAATTCCCTAGCAGATCACTCAGATCGAACATGAACTCTCGGCGCTGAATGGCAAAGAGCCGAAGATGACGGAACTCTCCTACGACGACTATGTGACTGCACGTTCGATTCGTCCGTTCGATGCACAAGAATCATTCATTCGTTACCTGCGCAAGAAGATCGATCTTGACCTAATCATCAAGAGCGGCATCAAGGTGTTGTACGATCCTATGCATGGCGCCGGAATCAACTTCATGAAGCGCATTCTCCCAGATGTGACGGAGATTCACGGTGACTATAATCCATCGTTTGGCGAAGTAGATCATCCGGAGCCCATCGGTGAGTGCCTGCAACCGCTGATGGAGATGGTGAAGAAGAAGAAGTTCAACGTTGGACTTGCCACCGATGGTGATGCGGATCGCATTGGGGCTGTTGATCATACCGGAACGTTCGTAGACTCGCACCGCATCTTCGTCCTGTTGATGAAGTATCTCTATGAAGACAAGAAACGTCGCGGCGCCATTGTCAAAACGGTGTCGCTTACAAGCATGGTGAACGACTACGCAGAGCGCAAGGGTATTAAGCTTATCGAAACTCCAGTTGGATTCAAGTACGTTGCGAAGCTGATGGCCGAAGAGAAAGTGCTGATCGGTGGAGAGGAAAGCGGTGGCCTTGGAACATCCTTGCACATTCCTGAACGCGATGGTGTGTTCAACGGACTGCTACTGTTGGAGATGATGGCCAAGCGCAAGAAATCCCTCAAGCAACTCTGCGATGAACTCGACGAAGAGTTTGGCGTGCACCGGTATCGCCGTCGTGATGTGTACGTGACCGAAGCGCAGAAGAAGGCCATTCTTACAGCGTGTGCAAAGAAGCCGCTCAAGATCGGACGTCATAACGTTCTGAAAGTAGATACACGCGACGGCTTCAAGTTCTTCGTAGAGAACGGCTGGCTTTTGATTCGCGCGTCAGGAACAGAGCCACTCATTCGATTCTATGCAGAGGCAGAATCGATGGGGAAAGTAAACGAACTCATCGATGAAGCATTGAAGCTCAAGTAATTTCTGAGAGCGTTGGTGCCAGCCGATCTTTGTCGCTCATCAGCGGCACATCTGTCTTCCACGTAATGTGTAAGGCGGGATCGAGTGGATTCACCGCACGCTCTCCAGACGGATTGTAAATGGCCGTGCACTTGTAGTGCACATCTGCCACGTCCGACAGCACGCAAAACCCATTCGCAAAGCCCGGCGGTATCCATACCAGCCGGGCATTTTCTTCTGTGACGTCGAGCGTTGCATGCTCGCCATAGGTTGCAGACCCAGTGCGTACGTCAACCTCTACGAGTTGAATCGCACCACTCGTTACGCGTAGCAACTTGCCCATGGGGGGATCAACTTGGAAGTGCAGACCTCGAACGACGTTGTGCGTACTTCGAGAATGATTGTCTTGCACAAAATCTGTTGGCAATCCCATAGCAATGAATTGGTCTGCACGGTACGACTCCATAAAGTATCCACGGTGGTCGCGATACCTGTCCGGCACGAGTACAATGATGTCGTTCAAGAGTGTTTGTTCAATGCGAAACATGCGGTGTTACCTTATGATGCGAAGATGCTCAGGTCGAAGAATATAGTTCTTCCGAAATGCATCGAAGGCCTGCGACACACTTCCATGTGAAATCGAGTGCTTGAACGCATCACTTTCCTCGGCAACAGGCCGGAGCTCGTCTGCATACGCAGCTGCCTCTCCCTTCATGGCCATGGAACGATCGAACAAATCCGTCTCAATTCCCTTCCACTGTAGCCAAGCCCTTCCAGCTACACGTGCACCTTCTAGCTTCGCGTGGAGAGAGTAGCCCGCAATATGCGGCGTGGCGATCATGGCTTGGAGCGCCAGTTCCATGTCGATTGTCGGCTCGTTCTTCCACACATCGAGCACAACAGCAAAGCGTTCTCTGAACACGTGCTCTCTCATTGCCACTTCGTCTACGACATCTCCACGTGAAGCATTGATCAATAACGAGTTATCAGGGAGGGCGGCAAGGAGCTCTGCATTCAGCAGGTGATGTGTGGCATGCGCACCAACATAGGTGAGCGGCACATGGAGTGAGAGCACGTCGCAGTCGCCTACTATGGTATCAACCGAGGCAAGAGTGACGTACGTTGGAAACTCATGGCCTGCATTCTGCTTCGGTGGATCGCTTACGAGCACATTCATACCTAGGCCCCATGCGTGCTCCGCTAATGCCGTACCTACATGTCCCATTCCGATGATGCCAAGGGTTCTACCATGGAGTGCGTCAGACCACGCACGCATCGCAGCAATACAGTACTCCGCAACAGCGTTTGCGTTCGAACCAGGCGCGTTTGTGTAGTACACGCCCCGCTCTTGCAGACTCGGAAGATCCATGTGATCTGTACCTGCCGTAGCGCTTGCCACAAACCGCACCATGGTATCGTGCAAAAGAGCCCGATGTACTGCAGTGGTGCTTCGTACAATAAGAGCATCTACGTGGTCACGTACAAGATCCTCGCGCTGAAGAGTGCGACCGTTAAACAAGCGCACTTCATCGTATTGCGACAACATATCAAGTGGAATCTGCTCGTCGATGTAGAGCATGGCTACTGCTTTATGAATGGGACTGAAATGCGCCGACCGCCAATGAACGAACTCACGGAATACACACCGGGAGCGAGTGCGCTTACATCTATGGAAGACGTTGCTCCAGCACTATGCAGCACAGCAACAACACTGCCAAGGATCGTGCGAACCTCTATGGGTGTGACCAACTCCGACGGCAGAGTGATTGAAAGTGTTTCAGTGACAGGATTTGGAGATAGCACAAGAGATTGCTCGTTGAAGGGAGTCTCGCGGACAGACGTAGCTGTAGACACGATGCGCACCGTAACGCGAGGTTGCTTGTATCCGCTCGACTGAACGTCGACGTTGGCTGTGAGGAATCCTGCCTGAATTGGGGATGCCTGCACTTCGATCAAACGCTGTTCTTGCGGCGCGATGGAACTATCTCCTTCGAACGACGCCGTCGTGAATTGCTTGCCGCCACCAGAGATTGTCACGCCTTTGTAGACAACAGGTGTTGTGCCAATGTTCGTGATTGTAAATGAACCCTCCTCATTGTCTGATGCATCTACGTTCAGCACAAGTGTATCTATTGATGCTTTGAGTACACCTGCATTCGTTGAGCCAACAACAGGAAATTCATGAATCGTTTCTGCACCATTGTGCATCATGTGCAATACAACGGCATCGTGAATAGGGCCGTCGGTATTCGGAACAAATGTGCAACGAACGGGATACGAGCGTCCGGGAGCAATGGAAAACGGACCAAAGACGTGCGATGCAAAGAATTGTCCGCCAGCTCCATACATGTACACGTTCGTGATAAGCAACGGGGCAGATCCAACGTTCGTGGCGTTTACGTAAAACGTGGCAGTGTCGCCAACCAAACAATAGGCACGAGCTGTATCGCCTGCAATTGCAAGAGTTGGAACGGCGGTATCTGCAATGGGAATGAGTTCCAAAATCTTATCGTCGTCTTCTCTTGGAAACGGATTTTTTCCGACTCCGTCGCGGTTACTCGTGCAGATAAAGATCCGTCCATCGGGACTCACGCATGCATCGCGGAGTCTGCCGTATCGATACGGAAACCAATCATGGACTTCAATAACATGGGTGAATGTAGAGTCGAGTTTGATTTGCACGATCTTCGCAGACTTCAAACACGTTTCCAACAAGGAATGTCTGAGAGAGGGGAAACGATCGTGATCATACCACGTGAGTCCAGCCGTAGCAAACGTAGATGGCCCCGTAGACCACAATGGCTCGCGCACGTTGTTCTGTGCGCAGAAGATCTTCTCGGAATCCTGATCACACGGCCCTTCCACCTTGGGCCATCCATAATTCCTACCGGCCTCTAAAATGTTCACTTCGTCTTCGATATCGTTGCCATGCTCTGATTCCGCAAGTACACCGTTTGGAAGCATGCATAGTCCCTGCGGATTGCGATGCCCTTTCGTGAACATGGGATTGCCGGGAATCGGATTATCTGCGGGAATAGAGCCGTCGATGTTCAATCGCAATATCTTGCCTAACAGTGATGCATCGTCCTGTACAGTAGATGCATTAAATGAATCGCCTTGCGTAATGAAGAGATGTCTGGAGCTGTCGATCAGGAGTCGACATCCTTGATGAAAAACGGCGGCAGGCTCGAAGAGAAATATCTCTACGGGATCCGTGAGTGTGTCGTTGTGATACGTGTAGCGTTGGACGGTTTTGTAGTAATCGCCGTTGCGCCAACTCACGTAGGCGAGGAAGACGTGCGGACTATCGGCGAAGTTGGGATGTAGGACCATACCAAGCAGTCCACCTTCCAATTGTTCAGACACAACGGCACGTAAATCGAGTAGCTGCTTTTTTGCGCCAGACTCAGGATTGACAGTGCTCACAAGGCCCCCACGCTCGGTCATCCAAATGGAATTGTCTGGACCCCAAAGAATTTCCCACGGCACACGCAGTCCTGATACGACTGTTCGAGTTGCAAGATCCTGTTGTGCGCTTGCAACAACAGAACACATTAGCAAGCAGCTGGAGAGGATGCTTACGATTCTCATAGATGGTTCACTCTTGTTTAAGAATAATGGCAATTCCATCGACGGTCCACCGTGCGCGCACGCGCAACGGCGTAGTAACTGTCCACACAAACTCGGACGGCTGATATGGTCTCACTCTACCGTAGTCATACTTGCCGTTTCTGTTTGCATCAAGCACCACATCCATAGTGTAGGTTCCTTCGGGAACGTTTTCAATGGTCCACGCCCCGCCACCTTCCAATACCTTGGTAACAACAATACTGTCTTTGCCAAGGAGGATGCGAAGGAGGTAAGGACCTCCCGTGTGAAGCGAGTCTGTAAGCGTTCCGGTTATCGTTCCAGGGTCGGATCGTTCGCTTGTCAGAAAGCGACGAACGAGTATGGTGTCGCGCATCGACGAGCCGAGCGCTGACCGTAGCCCACGCAGAGGAACTGCAAGAGAGTCCCATGTACCAGGCTTCGCCGTTGTTACATGACGATATCGATAGATGGACGGTGTGGTCCATTCCGCCGACGTGGAATCTACGGCATCGGAAAAACGCACGTCGAGAATAACAGGCGTGTTGACTTTGCGTGCACTATCGGGGATGGAAGTAGAGACGATGCGCAACCGAGTAGTATCCGTTGCGGTTGAAGCCATACAACGAATAGGTGCGCCTGTGTCGGCCAAGAAGTTTCCAGCGGAGTCGCGCACGGTGGCTGAGTCGGCACGTACGAAATATGTACCGGGTGGAAGCGCCTCGCTAGTGTGCAAGACAACGCGGTCTCTGCCTTCGGGCGAAATCGAAACGCTGCGCAGAGAGATGCGTGAGCCGCTCACGCTATCCCGCACGACAAACGATGTGGCTGTGAGTGCAGAGGAGTCTACGTTCTCACTCATCGTTGCAATGATGGTTCGTGTAGATGTGCTGCGTGCACGAGAGAGGTAGGGTTTGAAGATGTCGAGTGCAGGTCCAACATGCAGGAGTACTTGATGTGCAATGCCGTTCTCGACGCGAGTGTCAGACGTTGGCATGCCGAAGTCTTCATTCGGGTCCAGCAATGCATTACGGTTCACATCCATCACGGCTATCAGGCGATAGAGTCCGTCGTGCAATCCATTGATCGTGAACGAACCGGAAGTGCCCACCGGCATACGGTTGCGAGGCGATGTATGCGACGGGCGCAGTGTGTCTGCCGAGATTCCGTCGAGGGCATAGCAAAAGATGATCAAATTCTCTGTCGACGCGGACTTCGCGGTGCCGGATATCGTACCTGTGTCGATACGAGCACCGGTAGAGAACACAACGGACGCGGCTTGTTCCGGCCGGTTGTTATGCGTGTCTGTGAAGTTCGTACCGATGGTGACGCTATAGGTAGTATTCGAGTCGAGCTCGCGTTGGAAATCCACCGATATCTCATTTCCAGCGTACGACACACGATACGGTACTTCGGGTTGGACGATCACCATGCTTCGCACGCCAGGATCGACGTACTTGTTGAATAACACCGATACAGATGTCGGATGCACGTTCGTAGCTCCCTGTGCAGGAGAAAATGCCTGCACTGCAGGCGGCACTTTATCGCCCGCTCCGCCAGACGGTGCAACCTTAATGGCGCAAGAGCTGAGGAGGGCGGCAAGGATGAGATAGACCGAACGATGCATCATACAAATGTACGACGCAGAATGGAGCCTATCTTTGCATATGCAGATTCCCTCATGGATCAAGACAGCGTGGAAGATTAGTAACGACTTCGTCGATATCACGGATCGGAGGCATATCTATCTTCTTGCGAGTGGCATTGCCTTTAACCAACTGCTGTGTTTGATCCCATTCGTGTTGATGACCATTTCGATCATTTCCACGTTTCTCGATCCGAGTACCGTAAAGCAAACCGTTGCCGTTACGCTGTCGCAAGTTCTTCCAAATGGCATCAGTGCAACGTCCATCATCACAGATGTGATTATGGAGCTCAGTAATGTTTTTAACTACAGCTCATTGGCAGGGTGGATTGCGGGATTTGTTCTCGTATGGACTGCCTCTGCCCTCTTTAGCTCGATGCGTAGTGGCTTGAATGCCATCTTTCATATTCCTACGCCGAAGATCTTTCTGTGGTATCGACTCAAGGACATTGCTCTCACGATGACGCTCGTTACGCTTCTGAGCGCGAGCATCGTGTTAAGTCCACTCATGTCCTTCTTCCAAACTGCCGGACAAGACATTGTGCCGCTCGGTTGGCAGCCGTGGGTGTTTGGGTGGACGGTGCGCCTCACAACCATCGTGATTACGACACTAACCTTTCTTGCTATGTACCGGATCATACCGAACAGGCGTGTTCCGTGGCCGATCGTAGTGATGAGTGCAGGTATTGCCGTGGTCTTCTGGGAGTCTGCACGCTTACTCTTCGCATGGTACGTAACGAGCTCACAGAACCTAGGCAAGTTCTATGGTGGCTATGTAGTACTTGCAAGCTTGGCACTGTGGCTCTACTATTCGGCTCTCGTCTTTCTCCTAGCTGCGGAGATTGCCCAGTTCATTCATGCACGTGTGAAGACGAAGGAAAATCCGCCCATTTGACACGTTAGAACTTGAGAAGTGTGCGCCACTGTAGATAAAGCTCCCACGTGGCTCGAACATCGCGCAAACAGTATTCGGAGATGGCCGTCATGTCGCCCGCTTCGAACAAGGACTGCACCTTTGAACCGTCAACGCCACCTGCCTTAGGGGAGACCACTCCAAAGGCCTTTGCGAACATATCGAAATTGAATCTGCGTGTTGCGCCAGATGCAGAGCCACTGTAGTACGTGAGTTCGTCCAACAGATCTGTATGACCTTGATAGTTGAATTTCGTACCGGTCATCAGATTACGCGATGGACGAATGCCCAATACGGCAGAGCGCAACATCAGCCATGGGGCATCGAAGCCGCGTCCGTTGAAGGAGATAAGATGAGGTCTGCGCGATTCAAGAAGGCGCCAAAAATTCACAAGCATCCACTTTTCACTGGCCATGTAGAGCGAGGCTCCACTTGGCAGTACAGACTTTGTAGACGTTGCATCGTCCGTGCACGAATCATCGAGCGAATACGCTACATCACCATCTAACGTCCATCCCTCCTCGCCGCCCCGCATAAC
>JBBRES010000081.1:0-10594 GCA_038202665.1 Kapaibacterium sp. (SeqCode)
CGCTACAACACGAAGACGAACTATCAACTCAATTCATCGTCGCGAAGCACTATTGCTCGAGAAGTTCAAAATGAACTACAAATACAGGCTTCGTATCTGAAACGGGGAATGGTGATATCGTTCCTTGGACTAGATCTTCAGAACGATGTAGAGTTCACGTTCTTAACACAGATTCGCCATTCAACGAGATCCCGATTCGACATCCTCGACTATAAGGGCGAGGACGGTTCTCTCGTAGACGGCACTACCCAAATCACCATCGAACCGCGCGCGCGGTATATCGTCAGTAATCGCGTCACAGCATCTGCTTTCTTCCGATATGAGGGGAATTTCAGCTCCGGAGCCACAAGTCCGGGCTTCTCGACGTCGCAAGTTGGAGTCGACATTAGACTGTCCATCTCCGGCGGTCGGTAACGGCGTGGAACGCTTGTGAAAACTGTGTATTTTGCGTTTTCACACTCGTTCTCGCATAGTAGGAAATCATGGGTAAGGTCATTGCCGTAGCAAATCAAAAGGGTGGCGTGGGAAAAACCACGACTTCCGTCAATCTAGCAGCGTCACTCGCAGCGGCAGAGCAACGCACGTTGCTTGTAGACATCGATCCTCAGGCCAATGCAACGCATGGATATGGCATCGATACTTCGACGCTCGAGAAGACGGTCTACGAAGTATTGGTGAACGGACTTCCCGTAGAGCAGACGATTTGCAAAACAGCACTCCCGTATTTGGATGTTGTTCCGTCGCATATAAATCTTGTTGGCGCAGAGATCGAGCTCGTTGGCATTCCGAATCGTGAATACCTGATGAAGCGCATCCTGCAAAGTATTCGCAACGAGTACGACTTTGTTGTTATCGACTGTCCACCATCGCTCGGACTCCTCACGCTTAACGCTCTCACCGCAGCAGATTCCGTGCTCATTCCAGTGCAATGTGAGTTCTATGCGCTCGAAGGCTTGGGTCAGCTTCTCAACACCATTGCCATCGTACGGCGGTCTACGAATCCAAAGCTCGATATCGAAGGCGTGTTGCTCACCATGTACGATAGCCGCCTTCGACTATCCAATCAGGTTGTTGACGAGGTCCGTCGGCACTTTGAAGACAAAGCCTGCCGCACGGTCATCGCGCGAAACGTACGTCTTAGCGAAGCACCAAGTCACGGAAAACCAGCACTCTTGTATGATGCTTCTAGCATCGGCGCACAGAACTATTTGGAACTTGCCAACGAGATTATGTCGAAGAATGGCATTGTTCCGGAGGTTGAAGCATGAAGGGTGGACTTGGTAAGGGCATTGGTGCACTGATCCCGCGAGATCTCATCAGACCTGAGAACACCTCGCAACAAACCATTGTCGACGACTCCGACGGTAGCGCTGGTATTGCATTTGTAGACGTCGAAAAAGTCCGTCCAAATCCATACCAGCCGCGCAAGGAGTTCGATCCAACGGCATTGCAAGAGCTCGCGGCGTCAATTCGAGTCCACGGCGTTGTGCAGCCCATCACTGTTCGCAAAGTGTTCGATCACTACGAGCTCGTAAGCGGTGAACGTCGTCTACGCGCGGCCAAACTCGCCGGTCTTACGCAGATTCCTGCCTATCAGATCAACGTTGCCAACGATGAGCAGATGATCGCCATTGCCATCATCGAGAATCTCCAACGAGAGAATCTCAATGCGCTCGAGGTAGCAACGAGTTATCAGATGCTGATCGAAGAGTACGATCTCACGCAAGACGAAGTAGCTGCAAGAGTGGGGAAGGACAGGTCGACGGTAGCGAACTTCCTCCGCCTGCTGAAACTTCCCATCGAAGTGCAGTCTGCCCTTGTCAAGAGGTCGATCTCTATGGGCCATGCCCGTGCCATGGCGGCACTCTCCGATGAACGCGCACAGCGCTCAGTCCTTCGCGAAGTGATCAACCACGATCTTTCTGTTCGAAAAACCGAAACGCTTGTCAAAGACATTGAGCTTGGACGCAAGGACATCTCAAAGAGCGGCGACATTGTGTCGGTCAACAATAAAACCGTCATCATCCCTTCAACAATCGACGGCGGACGGGCCGATACGTCGGCATCGGTAGCTGAACTCGAAAACTCTTTGCGGCACATCTTGCAAACACAAGTCAAGTTAAAGATGAAGGGCGGCGAGGACGGAATCATTGAGATCGAATTCTATTCGTTGGAAGAGCTCGAGAGATTGTTGGAGCTGTTCTCGTCCATCGATGGCACGAAAGGCGCTTGACCATGCAATCGATCTCACACACCACATCGGTGCGTGTCCGATATGCAGATACAGACAAGATGGGCATTGTCTATAACGGCAACTATTTGATGTTTTTCGAGATCGGTCGAACGGAACTCTTACGATCCATGAACTTGCCCTATGCAGAATTGGAACAACGTGGATTCTTACTGCCAGTCATGGAAGCACATGTGGAGTACAAGCAGCCAGCCTATTACGACAACGTGCTCGACATTCACACAACGTATGTTTCAGACCCTGGATCTGCCATGTTGAAGTTGTCGTATTCGATCGAACGAGACGGGGTTGTTCTTACAACCGGGTATACGAACCATGCTTTCGTACGATCGACGGATTGGAAAATGGTCCGTCCGCCTGCAGTCTTTCAAGACGCTGTCCGCAAGGCATTGGCCCTTGTGCTCCTTCTCTGTGCGTGTGCAAGTATCTCCGTTGCGCAGCAGGCCACGCTCTTTCCGTTCTTGCGATATAATATGTCGGCTCGCGCAGCAGGCCTAGCGGGAGCAACGAACGCCCTCACCGACGACATCAGCACGCTCTTCTTGAATCCGGCGGTATTGCCTGTTTTGGACGGACCGCAGGCCACTGCAACATTCTTGAAGCATACGCTTGACATCAATTCTGGACTTGCTGCCTACACCGATCACATAGAAGGATTCGGATCCGTAGCGGCAAGTGTGATCTATACCAGCTATGGTTCGTTCGAGAGAGCAGACCGGCAAGGCGTTCGAACGGGGACCTTCAATTCTCAAGACATGGCCATTGGTGTGTCGTACGCAAACGAGATCGATTCTTTGATCACCTATGGAGTAACCGCAAAGTTCATCTATAGCGGAATCGACGATCTGGTATCTACCGCGTTGGCCCTAGACGCGGGTCTTCTCGTCCGAATCCCACAGACTCGTACAAATCTTGCTCTGTCTATTCTGAACGTTGGCGCACAACTTTCTACCTACGATGGTACTCGAGACCGCATGCCGGTGGACGTCCGTCTGGGCGTGAATCACCGCCTCAAGGGATTGCCGCTCCTTGTGAACGTCTCTCTCATCCATTTGGCCGATGAAGTACCCTCGTTCTTGGACCGTTTTTTGAATTTTAGCGTCGGTGGTGAGCTGTACGTTGGGAAGGCCGTCCGTCTTCGTGTGGGATACGATAATTCCACCCGAAACACGAGCGCCGTTAACGTTGCCTCGCAACTCACGGGACTTTCTGCTGGGCTTGGACTGGTTGTCAAGTCTATTACCGTCGACTACGCCATGAGTACATTCGGATCAGCTGCACTTCTGCACAGGTTTTCCCTTGGTGTGGACTTATAGTGGAAAACCCCTACCTTTGTAGCCTTCAACCATTCCCATGTTCAAATTTTCAGGATCTACATCTGTGAAGCACATTCTCCTTAGCGCCTTTGTGGCCTGCACGATGATCGCTGGTTCGACACTCGCTTCTGCACAACAAAACCTTTCGCCAACGCAGGCCGAAGTGATTACGATCAAGCCGAAGCTCAAATTGGGTGATGTCAAAGCCGTTGCCAACTTCATTGGCGGCGTTGATATCAAAGGAAATGAAGTTGACGCATTTATTGAAGTAAAGAAAACACTGACGATCGCCGCAGAATCAGCCGCCAAGGCTGGAAAGAAGGACGACGACGTGATCACAGTCGACCTCAAGTTGGACGTCGCGCAGAACCTTTTCCTCCTGATGCAGCGTGCCTCACTCAAGGGTGCTGAAGCAGAGAAGTTCAAGGAGATCACAACGTCGATTCAAGAGGCGGCGAAGGAAGCGCAGAAAAAGTGAGAAGTGAGAAGTGACAAGTGAGAAGTCAAGTGAGAAGTGAGAAGTGACAAGTGAGAAGTCAAGTGAGAAGTGAGAAGTGACAAGTGAGAAGTCAAGTGAGAAGTGAGAAGTGAGAAGTGACAAGTACATAGAAACGACATTCAATGAAGAGCGGATCCTTTGGGGTTCGCTCTTTTTTTTTACCAGGTAGATTACGTAGTTTCACCACGAGTGATAAATGTAAACCCCATACTACTCAGCATGTTGCAAGAGGCAGATGTGTTAGTTCGGAGTGATCCGCAACGAACTATCGAGCTTGCCATGAAGGCAGAGGAGCTAGCATCAAAAAATCGCGACCCTCGGTCTAGGGTCCGCGCTGCCTTGCTCATTTCCCGTGCCTGTATTCATAAGGGAGATACTGAGGTTGGAGAGACGCATGCACGTCGCGCATTTGGATACGCTTCAAAGGTGCACGATGTACTGAGTCTTGGGCGATGTATGAACGAGCTTGGAGTGTACTGCTTCATCAAATCGAAGTTTGATGAGGCCCTCCAACATTACCATGAAGCAGAGACATTGTTGCGTTCTGTCCATGCAATGGAAGAAGTAACAAAAGTACTTCTCAACATGGGCAACGTCTACAATCGTAAAGCAGATTTCACCAAAGCACTGACCTTCTACGAGCAGTGCTTGCAGTTAGCGACAGAGCAAAAGGACGACTTGATGGAAGCCAAGGTGCTTACCAACATGACGCCGTTCTTCGAGCTGCTGATCTATGATTCAGATACGGCGTTTAATTATGCCAATCGTACGATAGAAGTCTTCGAGCGACTTGGCGACGTGGTTGGTCTTGCTAAGGCCTTTTCAAACATGGCAGCCTATCATCGCCGTGATTCGAATGCACAGAAGGCACTTGAGTATTCGCTAAAAGCAATGGAGTTGCGCAAGGAGTTCTCAGAGTCGAGCGATATGTTGGGTGATTACTACGGGCTTTGCACTGCCTACGTCATGATGGATAATCTTGCAATGGCACGTGCTACGATTGACGAAGGGCTTGCATTAAGCGCAACCCTTCCAGAATCGGCCGGAACAATGTATGTACAAGTGGCATACTCCAAACTTCTGCTTGAAGAGGGGAATGCAACGGAGAGTCTGCGCGTTGCGGAGAAAGTCTACGACGAGCTCACAGCATTGGGTCTGGATGGAGATGCGACCGAAGCTGAGGCGCTGGTAGCAGACGCGTGTGCGGAACTGGGCTACTTCGAGCGATCAAGTGCGATTTATCGCCACCTTCTTGTGCAACGTTTGCAGGAATCTCGCAGTAACATGGAGCATCGCCTTACATTTATCCGAGCGAAGTACGAAGTGCAACACTCTCGGAACATTGCAGAGATCGAACGACTGCGGAATGTAGAGCTAGCAGAGGCCGTGCGAAGGCTCGAAGAGACAAACGCGCAAAAATCCGAGTACTTGGCATTCATTGCGCATGAGTTAAAGAATCCTCTGTCGACAATACGCTCAATAGCTGCGTTGCTTTCTGCAGACCCAACCATGATTGATGTTGAGCGCCAAGAACTTGAAGGACAGATCCTCAAGATTTCGTCGCGCATGTTTGATCTGATTACATCGTTGCTTGAACGATCACGAACAGAAGCACAGGATGCTGATCAGGTGTCGCTCATGAATGCTGCCGTTGTTTGGGACCACATTGTCCAGCAGTCCAGCTATGTTGCGCACGACAAGAATATCCAGATTGTGACGAATGCAGACGCGACCGATTATCCCGTACGTGCTACCGAACAACTCTTAGTGACCATCGCAGGCAATCTTCTTTCGAATGCGATTAAGTTCTCTCCATCCAACAGCGTGATCACCGTGTCGATGCGCCAGACGCAGTCGACAAGCGGAAACGGCCAGCCTGTTGTACAATTTTGCGTCAAAGATCAAGGTCCAGGCGTTGCTTCGGAAGAATTGAGCTTGTTGTTCACACCATTCCAGCGACTCTCCAACACGCCTACGGCCGGCGAGCACAGCTCTGGTTTGGGATTGCATATTGTAAAACGAGATGTTGAGCGACTCGCCGGTCAAGTCTGGTGCGAGAGCGTACTCGGCGAAGGCGCCTCTTTCATTGTGGAACTTCCGCTTGCCATTGATGATTCTGAACATGGTCCGTTGACCATCGTTCGAAAAATGGCATGACCTATTTACGTTTTCACGTTGTCTTTACTCTTCCTGTTCTCCTCGTCTTAACCGTGCTTGCATGGTGGCAAGGGTGGACTTCCGTGCATTCGATTACGCTTGCATCTCTGCTGGTGATCGTTGTGGCCGTCACAACGCCTTGGGACTCTACGGCGGTACGATATGGCATTTGGGATTTTCCAGAAGAGCGCATTTGGCGCAGACTTTTCCTGTTACCGGCAGAAGAATATGCCTTCTTCTGTATTCAAACGATACAAGTGTCGCTGCTCACGTACATCGTCCTTCATCTTGGAAAGTGGACGTCACGAGATGTTTCCGTCGTGCATCCTTTGACTGGTGTTGCACTCGGAGTGTTGATAGTAGCATGGGTGTGGACGGGCATTCGAACTCGCAACCTACCAACGACGCGTCCGCACCTACACTATGCATGGCATCTCTTTTTTTGGTTTGCGCCAATTCTCATTCTTCAGTGGATTGTGGGATGGCCTGTGCTGATACCTCGCTGGCCCGCGCTTGTGATACCTACGCTGCTCATCGGAACCTATCTTACGATTGCAGATGTGAAAGCAGTTCGAGAAGGAATCTGGTTCTTCGATGAACGGCGCATCACAGGGATGCGCGTGGCGAACATCCTTCCGTGGGAAGAGATGGCCTTCTTCTATTGCACAAGTCTTGTCGTTGCTCAAAGCATCGTGATTTTGCTGCCTGAGGGCGCGCGGTCATAGCGTAACTTTGCGCTTGCTCATTGAAAGGCGGCATGGAAACGATTCGACTTCTCTTCTCTGGTTCTGTATGGGTGTATCTGCTTCTCGTTGTGCTAGCGGGTGGTGCCGCTGCATTTACCTATGCTCGAACGCAACCAGAGATTTCACAACGATGGAAATTCATCCTTGCCACCCTCCGTACGCTTGCCCTTGCACTGTTGCTCATTACGTTGTTTGAACCTGTGCTGCGCTACATCAAGTCTGAGGAGCGAGAGCCTCGTATTGCCGTTGTGATCGATGTTTCGAAGTCTGCCGGGATGAAGGATCTTGCCGGTGATCGGTCTGTGGCTGTTCGAAAGGCCGCCTCAACGTTGTTTCAGGACGCCGGTGATGATGCCGATGTCTATCTCTTTGATGCGGAAACTCGGTCGATCGAGGAGCCTTCGGCAGATTCTTTGCGGTTTGTAGGTCAGCGAACTGATATCAGCGCTGCACTGAGAACCGTATCGAATGCATTGTCGGAACGATCCTATGGCGCAGTGGTCCTTGTCTCCGACGGAACCATCACGGCAGGCGACAATCCTATCTATGGCGCGGAACGCGTTGGGTTGCCGGTCTATACGGTTGGTGTAGGCGATACAACACAGCCCAAAGATGTCGTGGCATTGTCGCTTCTTGCGAATGCCGTGTGCTACGTTGGACAGGCCGTCCCGATTTCGGTGGAGCTGCGATCGACGGGCTTCAATGCGGCAACCGCTACGGTTGTCTTGAGCAATGGGAATGCAGAAATCGGACGACAAAATGTTCCGTTGCGATCCGCGACAGAACGTACAACACTGACTTTTTCCTACACGCCAACACAAGAGGGGATGCAGAAGATATCGGCACGCATCCTAGATCTGCCGGGAGAATTCAGTTCGCGCAACAACACGGTGATGGACTATATCACCGTTCTCAAGAATAAAAGACGGATCGTCATCATTGCCGGCGCACCGAGTGCGGACGTGACGTTTGTACGCAACGCGCTGCAACGTAGTAAGGAAGTTGAGATACTTTCGTTCGTGCAAAAGCAAGGTGCGGAGTTTTATGACGGAGTGCCAACCGCAGCGTCGCTGGCCGATGCAGAAGCGTGCATCCTGATCGGATTCCCGATTGCCTCGTCGCCTGCAACCGTCGTAGATCTTGTGTCGAAGGCCGCTCAGCGCGGACTCTCTCTTCTCTTCATTCCGTCGCAAGCAACAGACTATGCAAAACTTGGCGGCCTGGCCGATGTGCTTCCCTTTACCGTTGCTGCCACTCGAACGAATGAGTTGATGGTGAGCTCAGACGTGCAGCGCTCTGCAACATCGGATCCGATCTTGAAGATTGTCGGAGACGATGACGATGCGAAACGTTGGAACGATCTGCCTCCTGTGTATCGAACAGAAACGTTTGTGCGACCAGCTCCTCAGTCCACAGTGCTCGCAACATCGCGCGTCAACAATGTGCCGATGCAAGAACCACTGATCATGAAGCGAGAAACAGATCGCACGAAGAGTCTTGCTGTTCTTGCCTACGGATTGTACCGCTGGAAACTTCTGGGAGTTGGTCCCGGACAAGCTCGAGGTGCGGCGGTTATTGACGTGTTCTCGCAGTTCATTGAGAATTCTGTGCAGTGGCTTTCTGTGCGTGAAGACACAAAGCGGGTGCGCATTAAGCCAAGTCGACTCCTCTATGCATCGGGCGAAGTGGTGGAGTTCATGGCCTCCGTGTCCGATGCAACATATACCCCTGTGGATGGGGCCGACGTGACGTACACGATTAAGGGTAAGGGACTCGAGAAGCGCATGACAATGTCGCCGCAAGCAAACGGCCGATATGTCAGCACCGTAGGCGCATTGCCTCCCGGCGACTATTCCTATTCCGGCTCTGCAGTGTACAAAGGGAAAGAGCTTGGTTCGGACAAGGGAAGCTTTTCTGTTGGAGACCTCTCTATCGAATATGCCTCGTCTACCATGGACATCGATCTACTACGTCAACTCGCCTCGCGAACAGGCGGCACATTCTCTCGTGCAGACAGCATAGCGGGCTTGATTGCGGCTATCCGTGCACATCCTCGTTTTAAACCCACCACGGTCACCTCCGAACGAGAAGCTGCTTTATGGAGCCTTCCTTGGCTCCTCGCTGCGTCTATCGCCTTCTTCGCCGCCGAGTGGTTCTTGCGGAAGCGTCGCGGCCTGGTATGAAGGCCTCCCTGCCTCCTCACCTTCAAGCTCTCTACCTTGCCTCGCAGGACCAGATCAGAGGGCGATTGGCAGACTTTGCCCGTGTAGAACGTAGCGCATGGTTTTATGAACTCTGTTTTTGTCTGTGTACTCCGCAGTCACGCGCCACACATGCCCTCCGCGTCCAATTGGCATTGCAGGAGATGAGGTATAAGGAGGAAGGCGGCGAGGTGGTCTCTGTGCTGTCCAATAAGAGTCATTACATCCGGTTTCATAACACGAAGGCCCGTAGGATCGAAGCTGTTCGAGAGAATTGGGAGCAGATAGATGCAGTCCTTGCTTCGGGCCGACCCTCCAGAGAGCTTCGGAGTGATCTCGTTGCCATTGTGAATGGGTTTGGACTGAAAGAGGCAAGTCACTTTTTGAGGAATATCGGTCATCGAAACTTAGCCATTATAGATCGGCATCTGCTGAGATGCCTTGTAGAATGCAACGTGCTGGACACTATCCCTAAGGTTGGATCACCCACGCAGTATCTAGACATTGAAGAGAGATTCAGAGAGTTCTGCCTTGATATCCACCTTGAAATGGACGAGGTGGACCTGTTGTTTTGGAGCTCGATTGCTGGGGAAGTGCTGAAATAGTCAGGTAGAGGAGTGGATATATAGGTCCCACGTAGTACACCGGTTTTCCCCTAATGCAGAGCGAACTGAGCAGGCCGGACTACGTAGTTTCTGATTTCGACTACGTAGTTTAGGTAGAATTCATACAACACATCACTAAAAAGAAGCTAACTGCAGTTACATAAACATGGTCTAAGTGCCTAGTAGTATGCGTACTTAAGTATGTCTATTCATAACTGTTCTATTTACGACAGTAATAATACTTAAAAGATACTTGCATTCCGTATATCTACGTTATACATTTGCGCGTGGTGAAGACGTACGTAAGACTACGCAACGCCATTAAACCTCTCAATAAGAGTGGAGCGCGCGATGAAGAACAGCAACAAGATTTTCACCTCTTTCAGCATGATGATGGCACTGTGTATAGCAGCGTCACAGATTGCGATGGCAGTTGTCGCGACTACTCCAGCCGCTCCAGCATTTGGCAAGCGTACGGTGCGTGATCTTGTCAGCTCGAATTCGGCTGTCGCCCAAGTATTGGAAAAACGAACTACCTCTGCAGGGCTCGAGTTTGACGTGGCGTTGTATGATAATGGAACAGGTCGCACGATTGGGCTATATGCTCCACCATACGTATCTCCACAGGAGGACTACAAGTCCCTTTGGAAGGATTATGTGCTCTCTACTCTCCAAATCCCAACGCAGCCAGAAGATATCAATGTTCTTGAACTAAGGAAGACGGAGACCGAGAGCTTCGCTATTGCCTTTGTATTGGATCACAGCCCTTCCATGACGGTTCCGCGGGCGCTTCGCATGCAGCGTGCCGTGCAGCATGCC
>JBBRES010000082.1:0-10424 GCA_038202665.1 Kapaibacterium sp. (SeqCode)
AAATCTTCATGCACATGCAGGATGGTTTTGGCAAAATCCATTGCCGCAAGGTGGTGGATTGGTTGCCGTTGCATTCGTTGATGCTAAAAATGGTACGGCGGTTGGAGAGTATGGTGCGATAGTGCACACCGCAGATGGTGGTCGCACGTGGGACCGACAGAAGAGTCCGGTGAATTTTTCGTTCGCCGGCGTGTGGTTCGCAGATGCGAATCATGGTACGGCCGTTGGTTGGTCGGGAACGATCATCCATACAACGGATGCAGGTGAATCTTGGTCGTATCAGATGAGCGGCACCATTGCCTCTCTGCGTAGTGTGTGTTTTTATGACGCACTTCATGGCATAGCTGTTGGTGATGCAGGAACGATTCTTCGCACCACGAATGGTGGCGACACGTGGACGCCGAACTCAGCTTCGTCTTCATCGGTGAACCTTCACTCCGTGCGATACTTCGATGCATCAAACATCATCATCGTGGGGACGAAAGGGACGATACTTCGCAGTGATGATGGCGGCGAGGATTGGGATAGTGAATCGAGCGAGACATCGAATGCACTGTATGCATTTGCTGTGGCAGGTCCGCGTGTTGGTACTGCCGTAGGACAAGGCGGCGTGGCGATTCGCACAACCGATGGCGGCAAATCATGGCGCTCACAACTGAGTCTGACGTCTGCTGATCTTACCGATGTTTCGTTCTACGATGCAACGCATGGAACCGTAATCGGCAAAACAATACCCGGCAATGCCGGCACTCAGCAGCGCACAACAGATGGTGGTACAACGTGGACGTCGCAAGTAAGCGAGGCATCCGCATCAATAGTTGGAATTGCATGCGTCTCATCAACTGCTGCGTTTGCTGTTGGTGGACATGGACTGATCATGCGATCGAAGGATGGAGGGGCGGCATGGACGCCGGTGAGCTCAACGATAACAACTGAACTTTTATCAAACGTTGCATTCTCTTCTGCAACAGTTGGAACCATTGTTGGTGTGCGTGGACTAATTCTGCGTACCGTGAATGGTGGCACTTCGTGGTCGAAGCAAGAGAGCGGATCAACACGGCATATAAAAGACCTTGCCATGATTGATGCATCCACCATCGAGGTTGTGGGCATGAAGGGCACCATTCTTCGCACAACAAATGGTGGAGAGAAGTGGATGCCGCAGGAAAGTGGCGTGGAGGAAGATCTCAACAGTGTTGCCTTTGCCGACAAGTCGGTTGGTACGGCAGTGGGTGCCCAAGGAACGATCGTGCATACGGTGAATGGTGGCAAGGATTGGTCGGTCCAGCAAAGCGGCGGCACCGCTGCCTTGATGGATATTGCCCTCGTGGATGCATCGCATGGTGTAATCGTTGGCTTTGACCGTGCCACACGATCGGGCGTAATCTTAAGTACAGACGACGGTGGGCAGACGTGGAAATCACGCAGTTCGCCATCAAAAGGCAGACTGATGAGCGTAGCATTTGCCGATGCACACGTTGGAGTAATCGTTGGTGAGCGAGGAGTGATTCTTCGTACTGACGATGGGGGAACGTCGTGGGAGACAGTTATCTGTCCGGTGCAGAATTCACTCGCCTGTGTGACGTTCGCAAATGCAACAGTAGGTGTAATCGTAGGAGAGAACGGGACGATTCTTCGAACGACTGATGGTGGACGCACGTGGGAGGATCAGACCGGATCTATCACGTACGATCATCTTGTGGCTGTGTCGTTCACGAGTGCAACCACAGGGTCAATCATAGGCAACTATGGCACCATCCTCCGCACGACAACAGGTGGCATCGATGTGCGCCCTGCAGATGGGTATTCGTACGATCGAGAGCGTGTGTACATGTCGAGCACGGAAGATCCCATCACGCACTCCGTGGTCTTCGTCTTCACGGTTGGAGCTACGGCGCTCGTGCACGTAGAGCTTGTGGACGCCCAGCAAATAGCCAAGCCAATCATTGTGCCGTCGGTGATGAAACGCGGACTCTATCACTTCGAATTCTCGTCGAAGGATTTTGCTCCCGGAACCTACCAGTATAGGTATGAGTGCGATGGGATTGTGCGGACTCTGCCCTTCATCGTCCACCCCCGCTAACCTTTCTTCCCGGCAGCCTCCCGGCAGCCTCCCGGCAGCCTCCCGGCAGCCTCCCGGCAGCCTCCCGGGAAGGGTGTCACGTTTTGTGTTGGTGGATGAACTAGTGTGTATCGTCACACGAAGGAGTTTTCTCATGCCACCCCGCAACCCTACTCCTGCTCAAGGAGAGTACTACCATGTTTACAACCGCGGCGCGTTAAAGATGACGCTGTACCTTTCCGAAGCTGCGTACGACCAGTTCATACGGCTTGTCGCAACGTATGCCCAGAAGTTTCGGATATCTGTGGTCGCCATTTGTTTGATGCCCAATCATTTTCACCTCGTTGTGCGAGTGGATGAAGGCGGACGACTAGAAATGTTTATGCAGGTGCTTTGTGGCGTCTACTCACGAAGGCTAAATGCAGCTCAACAGCGGACGGGTACGATCTTCGAAGGTAGGTATCATATGCGCCACGTGAAGGACGACGCGTATTTCAAGACGTTGTGTCGATATGTGCATCGCAACCCAGTTACGGCGGCTTTAGTTGATCACCCTTCAAAGTGGAAGTATTCGAATTATGCCGAAGTACTGGGAACGCGATCGTTCCTTCCCGGCGATCATCAAGCGATCATAACGTCCTTTGGTGGACGGGAAGAATACGAGGCATTTGTGATGCTTGAAGAACACCCAGGAATAGATCTAGATGAGAACTTTCTACAGGACCTCGCCGAAATGCACGTTCTGTAACACGCTCCTTCCCGGCAGCCTCCCGGCAGCCTCCCGGCAGCCTCCCGGCAGCCTCCCGGCAGCCTCCCGGCAGCCTCCCGGCAGCCTCCCGGCAGCCTCCCGGCAGCCTCCCGGCAGCTGCCGGGAGGAGTTATCTGGAGTGGAGGGTTGTCCGGACGCTCGAACCATTCGTTTCAACCACGTAGCGTATTCCCGCAGAGCCTTCGTCTACAGCCCGACCCAACACATCGTACACGCCCACAACTTCCCACGATGCGTCGATCGCGGCGCTGCCGGCGCTGCCGGCGCTACCGGCGATGCTGGTGACGGCATCCAGTGCCTCGCGAATGTATTGCTTGATTTTCATGTAGGTGGGGTAGATCGACACAACGCTGTTTGATTTGATTGCGAGCACGCCACAATACTGACGTTCGAAATCAACCCACGGACTCCATCCAAATCTTCCCTGCGACGCAACTTCCAATGCCCGATCTGTAGCCGTGTCGATGCGCTCCCGCCACACACCAATTCCATAGCGTGTGTCCTTGATACCCGGAAACGCATACTCCATTCCCAGATACGGTGTATAGCCAATGCGCGCACCGCGCGTTTGATCAGAAAGCATCGAGTCGATCGATGCCTCAGAAAGGATACGCCTGCCATCTATCATTCCTCTTCCCAACACCATTCGCGTGAGTACGAGATACTCTTCGGCAGTACTAAGCACTCCACCATCAATGCGCGGATTGTCTGTGTCGTATAAGCCTTTGACGTCCCACGACGTACGCGCGAGACCGAGCGGACGTGCGACGTTGCGCTGAAACAGCGTGTCCCAGCAACTCCCTGAACCAATCGCAAGTCCACTCGCCACTTCCGCCATCCTTCCACCCACGTGCATCCCCTCACTGCCATAATTAAGCGTACTACCTGGCGCCGTTACCAGCGCGCCGCGCAAAACGGAGTCTACACATTCGGCAAGGGTGAGCGTCGACTTCACGTCTTCCACGCACGGAGTGATCTCTCCATAATTACTGCGCAATCCACTCGTAAATGAAAATGTTTGCCGAAGAGTTATGCCGCGCTTGTCTGCCGGCGCCGTCGGAATGTACTGACCTACTGTATCGTCAAGCCGCACTAGCCCTTGCTCTACAAGAGACGTGATCACCGTGCCCGACATCCATTTCGACGCCGATGCTATCGGCAAAAGGCGTGTCTTCGACATCGTCTTACCCGGCAGCGCAAGCGACCGCTCATAGATCAACTTCCCATCCTTCCACAGCAACAACGTCACACCACCGGCATCATCCACCCCCGTGCCTCCCAACACCTCAAGCGAATCCTCGAGAACCTGATCCACCTTCCGAAAATCATACGTCTGCGCATGGATGTTTGGCGAGAGGAGGAGACTGAAGGCGAGAAGGAGGAAGGGTCGCATAGGTTGCTCAACAGAGTGATGAATTGCTGCCGGAAAGCATCGAACAAAAAACGGCGCCTTTGAGGGGCGCCGTTTCGGTAAAGTTTAACTCGGTTGATTCTACCGCTGGATCATAAGCATCCGATGCGTGATCGTCGTACCGTTCATCATCGTTACGGTGTAGGCGCCGTTCGGTAGCGAAGCTACAGAAAGTTCGATACTCGACATAGACGCCGATATCACACCACGCGCCACTTCCACACCACTCAGTGAGCGAACAACCACCGTGGCTGTGCCAGACAGTGGGGCATTCATGGAGATGTGGGCAACGTCGCTTGCTGGCTGCGGTGTAATCGTGGTGGAGCGAAGAGCGATCTCGTCGGACGCTACTCCCACCGTGATCACGTCCTTCACCGTCACTGTTGCAATGGCACCAGTTAAAGAGCCACACGCAGAGCCGATCACACAGCGATACGCGCCCTGCTGGGCTTTGCTTACGTTTGTGATCGCATACGTTGCAGATGTTGCACCGGCGATGTTCACGCCGTTGAACTGCCATTGATAGGTAAGGCCTTCACCCGATGCTTCGGTCTGCAATGTTACCGTGGTGCCGGAGTCGACGCTCATCGACGTTGGTTGCATGGTGATTAACGTTTGCGGCTTCACCATGTACGATGCTGGTGAAGGCGCTACATGGCCATGCGAAGAAGAAACTCGGAACATGATACTTCCGCTCGTACCTGCTTGCGCCGGCACAAGTGCTGAATACGAAGTTGCCTTTACTCCAGCAGCCATGTTCGTCCACGATTGTCCCGCATCCGCGGAGTAGTCTACGTTAAACGTTGCAGCCTTTTCGATCCCGTCGGTGATCCATGCAATGCTTGCATTCGTGCCCGCGCAATAGGTTGCTCCCGCGAGTGGCGTGCGAACGACCAACGTGCCGAATGCCCACTTGAGCACGAAGCCATCGGTGCCAATGCCAACGTTGTTTCCACCGAAGCTCGACGTTGTCGTCCCCGCAATGATACAGTCGCCATCGGCATTGCGAACAATTGCCGTTGGCATATCATCACCAGTCCAGCCGAACGTTGTAGAGAACAGAACCTCTGTTGCAGCGACGATTGCAAGGAATCCGTCCTTGCGACCCTTCAACTCTGCCGATGCACCTGGCCCCACAACCGGAATTGTCGATGACGTGGTGGTTCCCGTGATGATCGGATTGCCCATCGGATCCCACGTCGCATCACCGGCCTCATCATCGCCTTCACCACCGAAGTAGACAGACGTTCGAATGCGAGTACCATCTCCACTCACAGCAGTTGCAAACACATCCGCCTTGCCGCCATACGTGTCTTCAGATGTGGTTACAGGCATGTCTTTCGAGCGCGTTGTACCAACGATCATCACACGTCCATCGTTGTATGTGAGAATGCGTTTTGCACGGTCTTCACCAGAGCCACCAAAGTAGCTGGTGAAAATTAGCGCGCCATCAGGTGCATACTTCGTCACAAGAACATCGGTGCTGCCGCCATTATAGTCTACGTCGAATG
Organism: Kapaibacterium sp. (SeqCode); assembly: GCA_038202665.1. GTDB lineage: Bacteria > Bacteroidota > Ignavibacteria > Kapaibacteriales > Kapaibacteriaceae > Kapaibacterium. The sequence continues at coordinate 5,754 of JBBRES010000082.1, forward strand.
CATTCGAGCCAGTCTCGGCCCAATAACCACCTTCACATTTTGAATCGTCCGGAACCCATACTAACGTTTTCACAGGAAATGTTTCTACGTCGTTCGAGCTTGTCCAACCAGCCGCCACCATGTTGTTAAGACTGTCGCTCGCAATCGTTGTCAATGCATCATCGCTGACGCCACCTACATAGGTAAACGTTTCAACATCTACACCTGTGCGATTGATGCTCATTACAAAACCGTCTCTCCCTCCATACGGTGTGCGGCGGAAGCCAGCAACAGTTGGGAAGCCGGTCGATGAGTTCGTTTGTCCGCAGATATATGCATTGCCTTGCGGGTTGCACGCAATACCAAGTGGACGATCTTCTGCAGAGCCAGAGATGTACATGCCCGCGAGAACATGACTTAAATCCGATGCATACCGCAGGACAAAACCGTCGGTCGTACCAGAATACTTACCACCCTTTGGAACAGAGACTGGAAGATTTTTTGAGGTTGTTTCGCCCGTCACCCATATATCGCCAAGTGGACTCATTGCCAACGACCGTACCACTTCATTACTGTCGCCCGCGATATATGTCCACGCAATCAGTTTCGTGAGCCCCGCATCAAAGCAAGCAATAAAGCCGTCAATACCAGCAGCGCCAGTTGGTGATGCACCATTTGATGGAGCTACGATGTCAAACGACGACGTCCATCCCGCCACCACAACATTGCCTTTTTTGTCGATGCCCATCGATGTTACTTCTTGATTACCAGCGCCGTGAATGGCATAAGCAGACACAACCGGATCGATCGTAATCGCCTCTCCACCCTTACGTCCTTGCACCGCGAATCCGATTTCCGCACCGCGAGCAATGGGAGCAACAGATCTGGAATGATGAGGGAGGGTGGTAAAGGCGGCAAGGCCCGACATGCTCATCGAACCAAGTGTAGTGCGACATGTGAAGCCATCCGCCGTAGAAGAGAATGCTTCAGTGCCCTTTACAGAAAAGAGTGGCGTTGGAAGAGTGGCACCTGCATCAACGAGCACGTTGTACCGAACTGACGGTCCGTCCCACACGTACTCAAGATGAATGCCTGGTCGAACGTTGCGGACAACAACAGTTGTTGCCGTACTTGGTGTACGACGCTGTTGCGTGGTGTTTTGCGAGAAGTACACAGGCGGTGCGTCTGCTGTGCGCTGCGTGCGTACGATTCTAGAACCCTTCGTACCAATCACATCTAACGTCACCGCATGATGTTCTTGCATGCCCGAAGCACCAGGTGCTCGTTGGTCGAGGATCATGCCCGTTGTGGTGATCCACACCATCATGTCTGCTGTGGCGGCGCCGTACAATACACTGGATGGCCACTGACCTGTATTCTCAACAAATACGGTAGGTCGCGATATGGGTGCCGCCAACAACGACGTTGTGGCGAGTAAGAACAAGAGAAATGAACGCATCAAGAGGACTCCTAACAACGAGTATGTGTGTTGACTCATAAGTATGTGAATTTGGAGGCAAAAGCTACATTCTCCGGTCTCCTCACATAGGTGCGTGTGTTCTGTAGAGCCACCGGACGAGTACAGACGGGCTGTGTACGCATGTCTCCATCCAGATACAGTTCTTGTGTGTAGATTATGTCCCATGCAACCATCAAGCGATCCACTCCACGGCGTCACACTGAAGTCCATTCTCGAAGAACTCGTTGCCCGACATTGGTGGGAGGAAATGGCGCGGCGCATTCCTATTCGCTGCTTCATGTTCGATCCGTCAATCACATCCAGTCTAAAATTCCTACGGAAGACTCCATGGGCGCGAGAGAAGGTGGAGAGGTGGTATGTGGGGAGCGATGTGTAGTGAAGGCTCTCGATTGATGTGCTATCAATATGTAGTACGGGTGTCCGCCCAATTCCGCCTGCTCTTGTTACGTGTTGCACGCCCATGCTGGACGTTGATATTGGAGGCAGGGTAGCGGAGATTGAGATTCACGTTTCCAATGCGATAGCCGAACCCGTTCGTGGCAATAGAAACTTCCCAAAACACACCTACGAACTATAATCCTAACGGCAAGGCAGCGGTTAAACGCACTCGTCGTTGAAGTGGGATAGCTCAAAAAACAAAAACACCAATCGCCTTTGAAGCAAGTGGCGCCGTAGTTGTAGGACTTGTATCGGATTGAGATGACAGCAACGTTACGGTCATTGAATATCTAATCTTGTCGCAAGTGTGGCGATCACATCGCATTGGCATAATGGAAATTCCGCCTAAACTGACCACCTCTTTCCGCGTCAAAGTGACCACCCAAAAGTTGATGTGCGTTTGAGTGAAAAAGTTGCTCTGAGTACCGGCGTTGGTGAATCAAAATATCAGCGTGTTGTTTGAGTGTTTTCTGTGGGTAGTGTGTCGCGACGTTTTCTGAGTGATTCTCCTTTGAGCTCCAGCCTGTGGGCGTCGTGAATGATGCGGTCTAAGATAGCATCTGCAATGGTTTGTTCGCCGATCACTTCGTACCATTGCGCCACCGGCACTTGTGAAGTGAAGAGTGTGGAGCGCTTCCCGTGGCGGTCTTCGATGATCTCCATGAGGATGGCTCTGCTCTGTGCGTCAAGCGGCTGCATGCCGAAGTCGTCGATGATAAGCAGATTCTGCTTCTCCATCTTGACGAGCTCTTTGAGATACGAGCCGTCGGCCTTTGCAAGCTTGAGACGTGAGAAGAGCTTGGCACTGTGCTCGTACAGGACCTTGTACCCAGCTGAGCATGCTTCATGGCCGATTGCCGAAGCGATGTAGCTCTTACCGGTACCTGTGCTGCCGGTGATGAGGATGTTCTCCTTTCTATCGATAAATCCGCAGTCCGCCAGCCTCAGTATCTGATTGCGATGCACCTCGCGTGTGCCGCTAAAGCTTACTTGCTCTAACATGGCCTTGTATCGGAAGCGGGCGTTCTTCACACTACGGTCATGACGCCTGTTGGTGCGCTCGTCCCATTCTGATTCGATCAACATCGCCACCAGCTCGTCGGCCGTCTGGTGTTCAGGCCCAGTAGCATCGAGGCTGCTCCGGAATGCTCGTAGCATTCCGGAGAGATTCATTGCCTTCATCTTGTCGAGTGTTGCCTCATTCATCATCGTCTCCTATCGTTGGTGATTCATCGTCATTTACGTCATCGTCGTCCGTGCTTTCATCATCAACTCCATCTGCATCTGTTGCGCTGTAATACTCTTTGCCTCTGATGTTTTTATGTTTCGGCATGGTCAGTTGCTCCGACTCCGGTTCATCTACCTCGAGACCTTTCTTCAAGATGGATTCAATAAAACGGTACGTGTAGGTCTGAAAAGATTCAGCTCGCTTGCAGGCCTTGCTTAGTCTCTCGTGGCCTATGCGGTGTGCAAACGAGAGGATGCCATTACAGGTCTTGTAGGTCTGCTCGGGATGTGTCTTCTTCATGAGTACGTTCTCAATGTAGCTCTCTACGTCAGGCCCAATCAAGCGTGCCTTCTTCAGAAAGAACTCCGGGCTCCACTCCGTCAGGGCCTTGTGTTGCGACGCCATGTGCGTCTCGTCCGTCGTATAGCCGTGCTGCCGTCGTGAGCGGGCGTGTGCGGCTACGAGATCATACTTGTAGAAGATCTCGACGAATGAGACACTGTACAGCACGCGCATCTTCTTGCCGATATAGGCATACGGTACACTGTAGTAATGTTTGTCTGCACTGAGACAGATGTGGCCGTTCTTCATCGCTGTAGCTTGAATCGCACTGCGCATCTCGTAACGCAGTGCCGGTAGCGGCTGCAGTGCAGGTTGCTCGGTCTCGAGGAAGACGTCCATGCGCGAATAGTCGCGGCCCTGAAGCTGCGCATTGTTGTGGGCGTCCAGCAGCTCACGAATGGCCGCGTTGAGTTCTGTCAGCGGCAGTACGTGCTCGTGCGGAAGCGCTGCAAAGATCTTGTTGTAGGCGATCTTCACGGCGCCCTCGACGAGTGCCTTGTCTTTAGGCTTGTACGCTCTGGCGGGCAATACCGTCATCCCATAGTGATCGGCAAAGCCCTCGAAGTTCTTGTTAATCTTCGGCTCGTAACGATTACTCTTGATGACCGCAGACTTCAAGTTGTCCGGCACCACGGCACGCGGAGCACCGCCGAAGAAGTGCAGTGCACGCTCGCAGCATCCGATGAAGTCCTCCACCTTCTGACTTGCCACAGCCTCGACGTAAGTCAACTGACTCGCACCAAGTATAGCGACGAACACTTCTACGTCCTCGATCTTGCCCGTGCTCACATCGACGGCACGCAGCCTGACGCCCGTGTAGTCGACGTACATCTTATCACCGGCGATATGCACCATGCGCATGCTTGGCGACGCACGGCGCTTCCACAGCCGGTAGTGCTTGTAAAAGGCCGTTGTGTGGTAGCCATCCTCGTGGTCACGCGTATAGTGCGTAAAAAGGCGCCCGAGCGTCATCCCGCGCTGCGAAAGCTTCTTGTCGTTCTCCTTAAAGAACTCGTAGAGCACCTTGAGCCGCGTTTCAAGTTCAATCACCGGCTCAAGGCGGAAGAACTCATGAAGCTCCTTGTCACTAAGGACAGAGAGCGCCTCCCACGGCGTTTTGAGTTCTGTGAAGATGGTGAGATGTTTCTTTACGGTATTGCGTGACAGTCCCGTTGCCGTACTGATCTGGAGCTTCGGCACTCCT
>JBBRES010000083.1:0-10424 GCA_038202665.1 Kapaibacterium sp. (SeqCode)
CATGAAGGTGAGGGAGGCAAGGCCAATGGCAATCTGGTGCGCGGCCAGTGGCACAGCGCCCAGCCAGCCCATCATGACGGCCCCGGCGGCAAATGCCATCACCTCGAGAATAATCTGTCCGGCAATCGGCAGGCCCGTAAAGAACGCGCTCCGAAGCGCCTCGCGCAGTCGCGCTCCGCTCAGAGACGACGTGCGAAGGGCAGAACGCAGGCGCAAAAAGAAGGGCGAACGGATAAAAATCAGCCAAATGAAAACGGCCATTAGCGTGCGGGCTAGAAACGTTGCAAATCCGGAACCCTCGACGCCCATCTGTGGCATGCCAAGGTTGCCGTAAATGAACACCCAATTGAAGGCAAGATTCAACACGTTGGCTAGGACGGCCACGATCAGCGCCACGCGCGTGTTCGACATCGCCTCTGCCGTCTGCTTGAAGATTCCGAACACCACGCGAGGCAGGAACGACAACACGAGCCAGAAATAGAACGGACGTGCAACAAGTGCCACGTCAGGCGGTGCTCCAAATAGCGAGAGGTAGGGGGCAAGGCACAGCAGTCCGGCAACGAGAACCACGGCCACGGTCAGGCTGACAATGGCTCCAGCCTTGACGTGGCGGGCCACTTCGGCCATGTCGCGACGTCCAAACGCCGCGCCCGCCAACGGCGTGATGGCCACCGTGAACCCAATGGCGAACAACATCACCACAATCGAGATGCTCGAAGCGAACGTCGTCGCCGCCAGAGGCACGGTGCCCAGCTTCCCCACCATAATGTTATCCACAAGCAACGTAAGCATATCACTCACTTGCGAGGCGGCTACAGGGATGGCAAGGCGAAGGGTGGGACGGATGTGTTCGCGCAATAGCATTCACAAATCTACTGCCATGCGCCCCATCATTTGTATTTTGCACCCCAGACCTCCTCCTACTCCTTACACCCGCAAACAGTCGCTCCACATGGCCCGTCTCGGATTATTCTCCAACGATGTTGGTATCGACCTTGGCACAGCCAACACCCTGATTTGGCAAAAAGGCAAGGGCATCGTCCTCAATGAGCCGTCGATCGTCGCATTCGATCGCACGACAAAACACATCATCGCTATCGGTCACGAAGCGCAAGAAATGCTCGGGCGTACGCACCGAGAGATTAAAACGATCCGCCCGTTGAAGGATGGTGTGATCGCCGACTTCGAAATCGCCGAAGGAATGCTTCGTGCATTTATTCGCAAACTCTCTTCGTCGTGGCAACCTGCTCGACGTATGGTGATTTGTGTTCCAAGTGGTATCACCGAAGTGGAGAAGCGCGCCGTTCGCGACAGCGCCGAACATGCCGGAGCCAAAGAAGTACACCTGATCGCAGAACCGATGGCCGCGGCCATTGGTGTTGGACTGGATGTCCATGAGCCGATTGGCAACATGATTGTAGACATTGGTGGCGGTACCACGGAGATTGCCGTGATTGCCCTAAGCGGCATCGTTGCCGACGAGTCGATCCGCATTGCGGGCGACGAACTCACGAACTCCATTGTGAACTATTTCAAACGTCAACACAACATCCTCATCGGAGATCGTACGGCAGAGATCATCAAGGTGAATGTTGGTAGTGCCTACCCGCTCGAAGAAGAACTAGAGATCGAAGTGAAGGGTCGCGACATGGTAAGCGGCATTCCGAAATCGATCGTTGTATCGAGCGAAGAGATCCGCGACGCACTCAACGAAAACATCACCGTGATCGTAGAGGCCGTACTGAATCTGCTTGAGAAAACTCCGCCGGAACTCTCGGCCGACATTTTTGATCGTGGTATCATCCTCACAGGTGGTGGTGCGCTCCTGAAGGGGCTTGACGAGCGACTCCGACGCGAAACGTCACTCCCTGTGCACGTTGCCGACGATCCGCTCACGGCCGTTGTCCGTGGTACCGGGAAGGTGCTCGAAGACCTTGCCGAGTATTCGAATGTTCTGATAAAATCGAAGCGCTATTAACGCGCTATGCAGCGATTCATCGCATTTGTTGTCCGCTTCAAGAATTACATCACGCTCGGTGCGCTGGTGGTGATCTGCTTTGCCTTCATGTCGTTTGGCAGCCTCTCACAACTAGGCGGCTTCCGCGCAGTGATCGTTGGTTCCGTTGGATGGATGCAGTCGATGTTTTCGTGGATCCCGAATCCTGTGGCACTCAAAAGCGAAAACCTTGCCTTGCGCGAATTGAACATGCAGCTCTCCGTGGAGAGCGCAAAGAGCCGACAGTCCATGGTGGAGAATGCAACGCTTCGAAAGATGCTAGACCTGCCGAAGTATTCCGATTACGGACTCATTGCGGCCGACGTGGTCGGCAAGACCACGACGCAGCTTCGCAACTATGCAACGATCAATAAGGGCAAGAAGGACGGCGTGGAAGAGGGGATGAGTGTGGTGACGGATGCAGGACTTGTGGGACTGGTGATTGGCGTGTCCGATCACTATGCTGTGATCCAACTCATGCTCAACCGCGATACACGCGTTGCATCGAAAATCCAGCGTTCACGCGTGGATGGAATCATTGCCTGGGAAGGCGAGAACTTCCTCACGCTGAAGAATATTCCGAAGTCGTACGATGTACAAGCCGGCGACGCCGTGATCACGAGTTCCTTTTCGTCGCGCTTTCCATCCAACATTGTGATCGGTCGCGTGACGCAGGTAACCGAAGAGAACAACTCATTGTTTCGACGAATTGTGGTGGACCCTGCCGTGAATTTCGCAACGCTTGAACAGGTTTTCGTGGTGGAGTTCGTGGCAGATGCAGAGCGCCTACTGCTCGAACAGCAAAGTGAAGAAGGAAGCAAACAGAGGACGCATCGATGAGCGCGCTCAACATCCCGTTCGACAAGTCGATGTTTCAAGCAAATCCGCCTCTGCGATTTGTTGCCTATGGAGTGATAGCAATGCTCCTGAGCGTGATCCATGTGGTCTTCTTGCGCTTCGTTGCGGTGAGCTCTGTAACGCCCGACCTTCTGCTGATTCTGACGGTCTACATCGCTTTGGTCGAAGGTCAGTTCGTCGGTATGTTTGCCGGGTTCGCGAGCGGCATTCTCTTCGACGTGGTATCGACCGATGTCCTAGGCAGCAATGCGCTTGCGAAGACCGTTGCCGCCTTTCTCGCCGGATATTTTTTCAAGCAAGGTTTTTCGGTGCAGACAATCGGAAGCTATCGGTTTCTGCTGATCGTAACGCTTTGCGGGGGAGTTCATAATCTGCTGTATTTCTTCTTCTACGTGAAGCCATTGCAGATATCATTCCCCATGTTCTTCATGACGTATGGTGTTGCGACAACACTGTACACGACGGTGGCAGCGGTGTTCCCGATGCTCATCGTGAATCGTAGCAAGGAATGGTAGTCCATGTATCTCAGTAATCTCGAAATGGTCGGTTTCAAGAGCTTCGCCAATAAGACGGACCTCTCGTTTACCGATGGTGTGACGGCCATCGTTGGACCGAACGGTTGCGGCAAAACGAATATCGTTGACGCGATCCGTTGGGTGCTTGGCGAACAAAAGTCTTCTGCACTCCGCGCCGACGGGATGGAGCAGGTGATCTTTAATGGTTCGAAGACGCGCAAGCCTCTTGGCATGGCCGAAGTGTCGCTCACCATCGAGAACAACAAGCAAATTCTGCCAACGGAGTATTCACAGGTTACGATCACCCGCCGGTTGTTCCGCAGTGGTGAGTCGCAGTACCTATTGAATAAGACGCAGTGTAGGCTCCGCGACATCATCGATCTCTTCATGGATACCGGTATGGGCTCCGACGCCTATAGCGTGATCGAGTTGAAGATGATTGAAACAATTTTGAGTGATAAAGCGGAAGAACGGCGGCATTTGTTTGAAGAGGCGGCAGGGGTAACGAAGTACAAGGCACGACGTCGCGAAGCTGCACGAAAACTCGAATCAGCCCAACGCGATATCGCACGTGTACAAGACATTGTGCGCGAAGTGCAAAAAACCGTGAACTCACTTGCACGTCAGGCCGAGAAGGCTCGGCAACACCAAGAACTTTCTACGCAACTACGGGCACTCGATCAGCTTTTGTTTTCCTTCGAATACTTGGAAGAGTATATCGCACTGAAACAATTCGAAGCGCAGATCATTGAAGTGCGCACACGTCGCGAAGCCGCAGAAGCAGAGCTACTGCGACGTGAAGGAGCACATGCTGCTGCCGAAACAGAACAAACATCGAAGGACGCCGAGCTTCGCACTGCACTCGATGCAGAATCGAATCTCCGCGCGTCGCTGGGTGACGCACAACAACACGTTTCGCTTCTCGACGAGCGCGCCAATGCAATCCAACGCGCACTCGAACGCTTGGAGCGTGAACACACGGAATCCGAACAACTTCAGTCAACCACATCGCAGCAACTTCACACGGTAGGCGAGCGACTCGACGCATTACGCAACGAGACGTCCACAGCACGCACAGATGTAGAAGAGAAGCGTGCAACGGTGGATCAAGCCACGCAGGCCATGATTGCTGCGCGACAAGAAACGAATGCACGACGTGAGGCGCTGAACACGTCACGTCAACTCTTAGCCGAGCAACGCAACACCGCAGATCGTTTTCGCATTCAGAGCGATGGATTGCAACGCAGACTTCGCGATAACGAAGCACAACAACAGCAGGCAGAAGAGCGACTCCGCCATGTAAGCGACCAGCTTGCAAAAGAACAAGAAGAAATCCCGGCCCTTGATGCACAACTGCAAGCCGCCGAAGCATCCCTTCATAGTGGTGAGGAACGTCAGTCAACGCTGCGTGCCGAACAAGAAACACTCCAACAGGAGAGTGAGCACATGCGCGCTCAAGCGGCCCACACAAAGGCGTCGTTAGAATTCTTGATCGGACTGGTGGATACAACCGAGAGCTCGAAGTTCTTGCTGTCTACGCCAGAGTGGACGCCGCAAGGCGAGAAGGTGACGCTTGCCGAAGTGCTGAACACCGACAATGAATTACGCGTTGCCATCGAAGCAGCACTCGGAGATTCCGCACGATACTTCATCGTGCATTCGAAAGACGAAGCGGCTCAGGCCATTGGCGCACTCTCGCGTCATAATGTTGGCAAGGCCACGTTCTTGTGTAGAGATAGCATTCCAAACCTTTCTGCCCCCGGCACCTTACCAGCAATTGATGGCGTGCGCGGATGGGCACGTGAGCTTGTTCGTACGGATGATCAGTTGCGAGGCGCCGTGCGCGGCATTCTTGGTAAGACCGTTGTGGTAGACACCGTGGATCAGGCATGGGCGGCCGTTGGCACGGGTATGTGTGAGGCTGCGGTGACGCTTGCAGGTGAGATCGTGCGAGCAGCAGGAGCCATTCGCGGCGGGTCGGGCTCACGCACAGAAGGCGTTCGCGTTGGACGGAAAGAACGCATTGCCGAACTCACGCAAGAACATGCCGTGCTCGAAACTCGACTCTCAGAGATCGAAACACGCGTGCGCGCAATCAAGGCCGAGCTGGCAACGATTGATGTGCGCAAGCTTGCAGACGATGTCCGCAGAGTGGCGGTTGTGCGCAACGAACGTATGCAACGACTTGATGCGTTTCGTGGACGTATCGATGACGTGAACGCCCAACGCGAGCTTTTGCACTCAGAGGCAGAGAAGTTCCGCACCGAGTTGCAAGAACTCGGAACACAACATGAGCAAGCGCAAGGTGCAATCCTTTCGATTGAATCGGGCGTAGCAGACCTAGAGCGTGATGTGCATTCGGCGCAGTCGGAACTACAAAATATTGAACATGGACTTGCCGATGTGACGGCATCGTTTCGTGCCGCAGAGATCCGATTGGTGCGCCTCTCGGGCGATCTGCAGGCATTGGAGTCGGACCAACATCGATTGACGGACGAACGCTCAACCATCGAGTCGCGACGTGATCAACGAGAAACAGAACGCGAACAACTGCGCGCAGAGATTGAGTCTACGCGTGGCGAACACGGCACGCGCGTCATGGAAGCATCGGCGCTATCGGCATCGCTTGCACACGCACGAGCTCAGCGCGAGTCGCTCGAACTGTCGCTCCGTGAAGCACAAGCAACATTGCAATCGGCTGCAGAAGATGTGCGTAAGCAACGCAAGGACGTAGACACGACTACAGAGGCAATGCACGAATCAGATCTGCGATTCAACGAAGTACGTCTTCGCATGGAGTCGCACATCTTACGAGCAACAGAAGAACTGAGCATTGAGGTCCCCGAGGGTGAACCCGTTGCGCCTACAACAGATCTCACACCAGACGAACTTCGTACCCAGGTACAAGAGCTTCGACGGAAGCTTACGAGTATGGGTAATGTGAACTTCCTCGCCTTGGAAGAGCACGAGCGCGAGGGCGAGCGATTGGAGTTCTTGACCACGCAACTCACAGACCTGATAGATAGCGAACGTACTCTGCAAGAAACCATCACAGAAATCAACCTCACGGCGCGCGATCAGTTCACGAAGACGTTCGATCAGATTCGCACGAACTTCCGCGAACTGTTTACTGTTCTGTTTAGCGAAGACGACGAGGCCGATCTGCAGATGATCGACGACGAAGATCCGCTTGAATGCAAGATCGAGATCACGGCAAAGCCACGCGGAAAGCGTCCACACAGCATCGAAATGCTTTCAGGTGGAGAGAAGACGCTAACGGCTATTGCGCTCCTGTTCGCGATCTATCTCGTGAAACCAAGTCCGTTCTGTGTGCTCGACGAAGTGGATGCACCACTCGACGATGCCAACATCGATCGCTACTTGAAAATCATTCGTAAGTTCTCGGAAAGAACACAGTTCTTGATGATTACGCACAATAAAAAGACGATGGAAGCGGCTGACACACTCTATGGTGTGACCATGGAGGAAGCAGCCGTCTCGAAACTTGTTAGCGTCCAACTCTCTGGAAAGAATTGATGAAATACGCCATCCTCATCCTTGCCGCCCTGCTCCTTACTGTGCCACTTTCGGCTGCAGGCGATGAGCAAGAGCAAATTGTGCTTGAAGAAACACTCGACGTGTCGTTTGGGCGAGCATGGGCCGGTGTGAAGAATGCCATGGAAGTCAGGGGCTGTTCTAAGCCAGAGGTTGAAAAAGTAATCGAACCTGCTGAAGAGGGCGGTCAGTACAAGGGCTTGTATAAGTCGGACTACTGTATTATCGTAACAGGTGAAGATTCCACGAAGACCGTGATGGAGCGCTACGGAGAAATGCCCCGCATTCGTATGGCTATTTGGACCACGGGTCGGATCAAGTACTACATTAACGTGAAGGAACTTGAGAATCGCAAAGCGAAGATTACACTCAAGGCGCAGATGAGCGGGTACGAAGAGTATATCACAAGTCAGGTCTACTTCTGGAATTCCAACGGAATTCTCGAGCGTGAAATGATGGCCCTCATCATTAAGATGGCGTCGGAAGCGAAGACGTCGGAGTAAAGTCGTACAGCGCAACTTTTACGTCGAATTCCGTGCCCGGTGCATAGTCTGCCGCCATGGATTCCAACAGTGGTTGCGTAACGCGAACTGTTGCCCAACATCCGCCATGAAACTTCACTACCTCTGCATCATAGAGGTCTGTTCCATTCATCGCAACGCGATAGGTTTTGCCTGGTTCGAAGGAATCCTTCGGGAGTTTTTCGTGGACGGGTTTCATGGGCGTTCAACTATATGGTTGTGGAATAATTGCGTGGCGACGTGTGCCTGAGCGAGCGGCACGGTCATCGTTGCCACGTCTGCTTCAGAACTTGCGTTGACGGAGAATTGATCGTGCAAGTGTAGGGCAACGACGATGGCATTGGCCGCATGCAGCCATGCGCTGCGAGGTGCGAAGAGAGTTGTGATGGTCTCGCCATCGAGGGTAATGAGCGGACCTGTTTCGCCAACATCGTTTGCGATAATGGTGTGTCCGCCGTCCGGATGTTCTGCATGCGCGATGCGAATCGGTATGTTCTCGCGCTCGGCCGGTTCGATCATCGTTGGATACAACAACTTCACGCCATGATGTGCTGCGATGCGCGCCTGCGCATACGTAAGATGCGAACGCACCACGGTGTTCGCGCACAACGTAGGATCTGCGCTACGAACGCCCTCTACGTCGGTCCAGATCACGATCTCGCGCGCCTGCAACAACGATCCCAAGAACGATGCCGTTAGGTTCGAACTTTCTTTGCCCATCGTGGTGGTGTCTCCATGTTCGGTGCATCCTACGAATCCTTGCGTGATCACGATGGAATGTGTGTTGAACAGTGGAAGAAGGTCGTGCTCGACGTGGACGCGTGTTTTCTCGATGTTCGGTTCAGCAGAACCAAACGTATCGTCTGTGATCAGCACGGTGCGCACATCTAGTCGTGTTGCGGGTATAGCTGCGGCCTCTAGATGGGCATGCGACACATGTAATGAAAGAAATTCTCCGTAGGCCAGAAACCTGTCGCGAATGCGAGCTGTGCGCTGCCGAGTAACCGACATAGCACGCAGCAAGGCCTGCATTTCCTCGAAGCATTGCTGGAGCGTTTGTGCGAGATCGGCCGGCCAGGAAGCAGGTAAGGGGCAGAGGGCGGTAAGGTCTGCCTGCAGCTGTTCCAGGCCCGTCAGGGCTCTCTGTAGGTTGCCAGAGGCGGCCATGGCCGACATAGCGTCCAGGTCGCGCGTAACGGTAGAAAAGGCCGAAACCACCACCAACACAGGCTCTCCCGACGTAGAGCCCAAGATGGACGTCATGCGTCGAAAGCCCTGTTCGTCGCGTAGGACCGACCCGCCAAATTTCATGATGAGCATAGACTGCGAAGTTACTACACGACAACCATTTGCAGAATTCTCCCCCGTCCCGTATATTTGTTGTTCATAGCAATCACAACAACGCGGTTGGAGCCGTCATGGCAAAAGCACAAACATTCGGTGATAAGTCCAAAAAGAGCAAGGCGGAAACGAAAGTGAACGTCAAGGTCATCAAAGCATTCCGTAGCGATAAGGGTACGATCAAGTACATGGAACGCTTCGTAAAGCTGGACGATATCGCACAAGTTGATAAGATCGATATCTCGAGGTAAGAAATGAAAAAGGGCATCCACCCTGCATACAGGACCATCGACGTCGTACAGACCGATGGCACAACTTTCCAGACGCGCTCGTGCTACAGAGACGATCGTATGGTCTTGGAAATCGACTCAAAGTCCCACCCATTCTTTACCGGTAAGAATATGCTTATCGATACAGCTGGTCGTGTGGAACGTTTCAACAAGCGATTCGAAAAAACGAAGGCCATCAAGGATGCCAAGACCAAGTAACAACAACTCCCGCTCGGCTTCAAACGGTCCAGCGCCGCACAACCCGAACACGATCAATTCGCCGTTCCGTCAAAAGCGGAATCAGCCGAAGAAGCGCGTGAACCCGCTCAAGAAGTCGCGTCTTATCGACTATCTCGACGGTAAGTTCTTGGGCCGATTCACGAATGATCAAGGAAAGATTCTTCCACGTCGTATTACCGGTGTGACTGCCCTGCAGCAGCGCCGCTTGGCCTTGGCCATTAAGTATGCACGTCATCTGGCGATCTTGCCATTCGTGGCACAAGACACCAGGTAAGAACGCAGAAGAGAATACTGTTTCAAGAATGCAGAATTCAGTCAAGGGATCTCGTGTATACGAGATCCCTTGTTACGTTGTTGGGTACCACGTGTGCGTGTGCGACCGCTACGTCTCGTTACGTCGTGCTCGATTGGGAGTAGTGGTGCGAACCACGTCGCGGTGTACGTGAGGATAGTCATGACGGTGGTGTGCGGCCACGGTGTCTGCCGGCGGAGGCGGATCGGAGAAGATCACTGTAGGGAAGTTCTTTGCTTCGACACCTGAAAAATCACGCGCCCACTCTTTGTGATTGTACACGCAAACAGGTAAGCAAGCCGAACAGTAGTAGTGTTTGGCAAAGTAAGGGAAACACTTGCCGGTGTCTATCATGTAGCGGTCGTTTCCAAGATGGTCCTTGCCACCTTCCGGACTTCTTGCATCTGGTATGGCGTTGGCCGGACAGTAGATTCGACATGTCTTACAGGAATCGCAAAAGGCCGCAATTCCAGCGTCGATCGGATGATCAATGGCAAGGGGCATGGAAGTAAGGACGTCAACGCGAGCGGAATCTCCAGTTATCCACATGTGTAGGCAACTAAATGTCGTCATGAACTTGCATCTATCTGGAAAAGTACTTTAGCGGGGATATGTTACGAAGGTACTTCTACACGCACAGGCGTCATGATTAGACGCATAGCATTGGAGGCCTACAATGTAGTGGCGTTGCTCTACTGTAATGCTTCCTTGAAAATAGGCCATACAAGGAAAAGTTGTAAGCAATAGATTGGTGCCGATCTCACAACAGAGGAGACGGTAATGGCAGAAGCAGGACGTCGGCGTCATTTTACTCCGGAGGAGAAAACAAAGATTCTC
>JBBRES010000084.1:0-10386 GCA_038202665.1 Kapaibacterium sp. (SeqCode)
CCATACGTTCAAAGTCACCGCTCTGCGTAGACATAGAGTGTATCAGATAGTACGCCACATCAATATCGTTCGGAATGCTCCGCAGACTTTCTTTGTTCAAGAAGTCTGCCTCAATCACCGAGATATTCGTACTCGAATAGGCTCTTCTATTGAACCTACTCGCATCGCGAACGCAGCAAACAACGGTATGTCCGCTTTCCAACAACACAGGTATCATGCGCTGTGCAATGTAGCCGGTTACACCGGTAAGGAGAATCTTCATGCACGAGGATACTACAATCATCTACTCAAATCAAACTGTGCTCTATTTCACACGCACGTTTGCCAAGTGGTTGTAGGGTGGAAAGGTTGGATCCCATGAACTTTCTTTGAGGCAGATTCCAAGAGGAAGTGACGTGCGCCAAGTTAAACGTGACAGTCTTCCCGGCAGCCTCCCGGCAGCCTCCCGGCAGCCTCCCGGCAGCTGCCGGGAGGCTGCCGGGAAGGAAAGTGTTGCTAAGCACCCTCCAGCCAGTAGGTGTTCATGGGGCCCTTGCCTTTGATCTCGGTTTCACCTCGATGCGACACGGCGTACGCGACATTCGATTCGGTTGTAGCAACGCCAGCTGTGCTGGTGTTTGTGCGAAGCACATTCGCAAACGCTTCGCTGATATGAATGCGCCCTGGCTCTGACGTGCTCTCCATGCGAGATGCGATGTTTACGGTGTCGCCCCATACATCGTATTGCATGCGTTCTTTGCCGAGCACACCTGCAACCACTGGACCGCAATGAATGCCGATGCGGACAGGAACTTCTGTAATCGCATTGGCGAGTTCGAGAGCTGCATGTGCAGCGTTCTCGATGTTGTCGAATGCAACGGCCATATAGGAGTCGCCAATCGTTTTGATTTTCATGAGACCGTGCGTGTTCATCGTTGCATCGCAGATACCAAAAACGCGCTCCAACATTGCAACAACATCTATTGCATCCATCGATGAAGACATGGTGGTGAATCCAACAAGGTCGAGAAACACAACGGCAACATATTCATGTTTATCGTTGACGGTTTCGCCCCTTGCCACCCTATCAGCAATGTGTTTGGGTAAGGTGGAATGGAGCACGGCCATGTGTTTGGCTACTTCTTTATCTTTTGCGGCCAACTCGCGTTCCTTGGCTTGCATGGCGAGTTGCAACGTTGCTTGTTTGCCGTTCAGGTCTTCGGTGATGCGCATGAACTCATTGTTGTGTTCGATGTAGGCAGGGAAGTCGTTACGTTGTTGAGCGAGGTCGCGAAGGAGTTTGTGTACTTCCGCTTGCTCGGATCGGATGTTGTGGAGCGCCGCGACGTCGAGAGCGGCAGTGAGAGTCGCAGTAGCAGCATCAAGATCGCCATCGAGTTCTTGAAGGCGTGCACGACCTGATTCTCGAGACACAACGGTGTGCGGTTGAATACATGTGGAGGCATCGAGGACGTCAAGATTCGCACGAGCATCGCCGATGGATTGCTGTTGAAGGTGTGTATGCATGATGTTGCACAACACATGATTCGCGCTTGCGTGACTCCCATTCTCGGTGTGCAGGTTCAGTGCATGCAGGTAGTGCTCAAGTGCCTGCTCATAGTTGGCGATAGCGAAGTACGTGCTACCCAGAAACGTCGTGGCGATGGCAACGCCGGCACGGTCGCCCATGTCTGTGTACATCTCTACTGCACGACTAAAACTGATGAATGCCTGCGAGAAGTCATGTGTGGCAGTGCAAACATTTCCAATGTTGCTTATCATCAGCGCCATGTGTGGACGGTCGTTCGATGCAGTATGAAGGTCGAGCGATTGCTGATAGTGCTCGATTGACTTTGGATAATCACCCGCGGCGTGGTAGACATTGCCGATGAGGCCAGTCACGCGTGCAACACCAGACGAATCATCCAACAGCGTGTAGATATCGAGCGCTCGTCGGAGATGTTCAAACGCCAGCGGATTCTCACCAGTTGCATGATAGAGGTTGCCGATGTTCCCCAACACGCGGGCTACACCAGACCGATCTCCCAGCACTGCGTTGATATCCAGAGCCACTCGGTAGTGTTCAAGTGCTTGTGAGAAATCTCCGGCACTAAAGTGTACGCTTCCAATGCGACCAACAACAATGCCCTTGCCAACAACATCTTGCAACTCCGTATACAACGCAAGGGCACGTTGGTACTGTTCGAGCGCCTGTACGTTCTGGCCAATGGCATACAATGCCGTTCCGATGTTTCCCGTAGCGCGCGCCATCCCAGCGCGATCACCCAGGGTTTCATAGATGGCGAGCGCCTGCTTGTAGAGCGCTATTGCTTGTTCGAAATCATGCGACTTTTGCGCGTCGATGCCAAGGGCAACAAGCTCATCAGCACTCGAAGCGGGGCAGGTATTCTCGGCAGAATAATCAGTAAACACTCGTCGGTCCTTGGCAAGTGGAATGGCAAGAATACGAGTATTGGAGGTGCTTCTCCCTACTACCCCTCGAGCTCTACAGAGCGCTGCATTGTGATGCGTGCAGCAGCATCTAGGCCAAGGTCAAATTGGAGGGCGGCGAGCTGGTCGAGCACTTCTAGCGCCAGGTCGCGGGTGTTGCCTCTGATAAAGTCGGTCCAGTCTTCAAAGGTATCGTGGGGTAGGAAGTCGCCCGTGTAAGAGTGGGCGGCATGCGTGAGAGCGTCTAAGCGTTCGCGTTGTTCACCGATGGCAAGGGCACGCTTCGCATCGGTAGCAAACTGATGAACATCAACGATGGCGTCGACACCAAGGTCTAGGTAGTACGAGCCATCGCGGAACTGAAGGTACGCTGAATTCTGTCGTGGCTTGAGCCCTGGTTCAAGAGCGGTGCGTATGGCACTAATCGCGTTTTGCAGGGTGGGCAAGCAACGCTCTACGTCTACATCTTCGCCCCAGAGTTGCGCAACGATATCATCAACGGTAACGGACGGACGGTGTCGCGAAACCAGATACTTAAACACGTCGCGCGCCTTCTTACGCCTCCATTCCTCCATCGTAATCTCTTCCCCCTTACGCGTCACTCGAAACACACCAAGTGTTTCAACGAGTATCGACGTCGACGTAGCACGCTGCACTCGTAGGGCAGGGATGATGGAAGGTGGTGAGGAGGCAAGGGTAATGTCGATCTGTTCAAGTGACGGCAACGTCTGCGTGGTGTTCACAGCAGCAATGGATCGAAATGTTTCGATGGCGCGATCAACAACACCTTTTGTTGGTTTGGTGACCTCTATGAGTGGAATGCGCTCGTCGATTTCCTTCATGATAGATGCGGCTCGGGCGTCGTCGCCCGCATTCGTATATAGGCCGGCACTCGAGATAGCAATGGATCGGTGGAGGACGTTGTTGCCAATACGACGTGCGAGTTCGTCGGCTTCTACAAACAAGCGCTCGGCCTGTTCGGTTTGTCCGGCTAGGGCGTACACTTCTCCGATGCGGAGCAGACAGAGTGCCTGACCGTTGCGGTAGCCCGTGTCGCGATAGATAGAGAGTGCCCGAGCGAAGTACCGTAGCGATGTGGGCAGATCGTTGAGCTTCAGATAGACATCGCCCAACACGCCCGTACAATCAGCAATCAAGAAATTGCCCGGATACTGTGCCTCTGCAATATCAAGTGCATGTCTTCCCACTTCGTAAGCCTCGCCCAATCTGCCCACGGCTGTGAGAGCCATCGCTAAAAACTTAAAGCCGTTAAGTCGCGCTATCGTGCGATGCAGTTCCTCGGCAAGGGCAATTGCTTCCGACGCGTATTCAACAACAAGAGCAAAGTGTTGTCGGTGGACAAGCTGCACGCATAAACGCAAGAGTGCATGGAGTCGACCCGTAGTATCGCCATCAAGCTCGTAGGTGGCCTCGGCCTGACGTAACAACGCAATTGCTTGGTCGATATCACCGTCGGCACCAACGGCTTCTCCATGTCGGAGCAGGACCGACGCTTTTGCTCTGCCGTGAATCGAGGCCGACAATGTCATTGCCTCTGTTGTCAGCTCGCGCGACGTGCGCACATCGTTTGCATAATGCCGACGTGCCTTCATCACCAACAGACGCACTTCCAAATCTGTATGCGTGCCCCGCACCAAAGCCAACCCCGAATCACATTGCTGCGACGCGATGGTAATCTGACCATCAATCATGTAGTGGTTAGCGAGAGCGAGATAGATGCTTGCACTACGAACAACATCGTTGGATTGCAGTGAAAGTGACAGGGCATCTTCGAGTTCAAACAAGGTGTCGGCACTCGTCACAGCGGTTCCATGGAGTTGTTGCGAGCGCGCAAGAACATCATCAATACGGTCTATGGAAGCTTGTGTCAACACTGGTAGTGGCAAAACTACCAAGGAGCCCCCTAACAGAACTCACTGCTAGGGGGCTTGGTACATACAGTCGTGTTTACTGTGGGCGTTCGCTGGAGATGTTGGCGATTTGACCTTGCAACGACGTCATCGCAGCGTTGATGGTTCGGTCGTCAATACCTGCCGCACTCATCTTCACTTGCATACCATTGAAGATATGGTACAGGTACAGTTCGATTTTTCCGAGATCGTTGTGCTTATAGCAATAGTCGTCGTAGCTCTTCTCACGTCCACTCTGCCGAAGCGACGTAACAATCAGATCCTCCATCGAATACGCTCTGCCTGCGGGGCTAAACTTCTGAATCATTTTGCGAAGTGCTTTCTCTGCCTTATTCGCATCTACCGATCCATCACGTCCAGCATCTTCTACCAGGCTTGCTGATACTTCGCGCACCTTCTGAACTGCAGGCAAAAGTAGTGCGGCTGTTTCCGTGCCATTGCCGGAATAGATGTCCATAGCCTCTTCAAATTCATTTACTTCGCCGTCGATACCATCGTACTTGATATAGATCGCTGCAATCTGAGCTCCGCTTTTGTCTATCGGTCCGGCAGTTTCCGATCCATTACCACCAGCATTCGCAGGTGCAGTAAGCGGATCGGAGCATCCAACGGTACAAACAAGGGCGGCTACAAACAGCGAGGAAAAAATAAGTGTACGCATGACGTAATCCTGTGAGATGAAGAAGAAGTGGTTGACTGACGATGCAAACATCGTGGTCGCCACTCACCGTGTACTCACCGGAAGCGGGGGGGGGGAGGGGGGCCTGTTCATGCACTACGCGCGCGATCACGCAGATGGCTGCCACACAACGGCCTTCTACAAGCACTACCGTTTGTGGAAGCGCCGAGCATCGACACGCTCTTCTCGCAAACACATATCAAAACATGGGTGGACCCTTTGACGTGGAAAGAAGCGGTCAATTCAGACCGAATTTCCACCTTGGCAAGTGGTGTGACAAGAATGCGAGTATTGTACTGCCATGGCTAGAGAATCAGTCCAAGAGCTGTGTAGCCGGTGGTTTCCCTCTACTACCTTAATCACATCCATCACCACTCCGCAACAGGCGTATATTGTGCTGGCCAGTTGCTGTAAGAGATGTTTAGCATCATCAACGTCAATATCTGCGTTACTGAAGTGAGGCATTGTCAACTATGCACACTACCATATCAGGTACCTTTACGCGAACCACCTCATCGCCTGAAAAGAAGTGTGAGAGTGGGTGGTTTGCTCTCTCGCATTATCTGGTACCGGTAAAGAGAGATCGCAGAACGGCTCGAAACGTTTGGTATAGAATAGCAAGTGTCGATAGTCAAAATGATGTACAATGCATTTATCGCGTTTTGCGCTTCGACCCCACGCTTATTGCGGGGAGCCAAGAGCAGGATAAGCCGGCGGAGATTGACGTCGACTATCAAGGTTGGATTGAGCTTTCTGGTTTTGCAGAAAAAAAACCTAAAACACTTCAACTGCTGATCACTCGTGCGACGGCAATAGGGATCGTGCGTGGAATGTTGCATCATCCTGATCCCTCCATACGAGTGGCGTCGTGGTTGGCAGCAATCTCCGTGATCCTCAGCGCAGTCGGTGTGGGCTTGGGGCTATCCGCATTCTGGGTGTAACAACGCCACACTATTCCGTAATCACCAACATAATGCTGTATTCCATGAAATCACTACGCTCAACTACTCGGTTAATTCTCGTGTTCACGATCTGTTGTCTATGTAGCACGTCTATGTTAGCTCAATGGACGCGGCTTCCTCGGATTGTTTCAGAAGACCTAAATTCCATCGTTGCATATAGCGATTCACTAATCGTTATCGTCGGCTCGGATGGGGTTTGCATTCGAACGGAAGATGGAGGCGCCTCGTGGAAGATTCACGACATTCCATCTGGCCCGACACTGTTAGATGCGATGATCAAGCCGAATGGAAGTATCATCGCCGTCGGGAATGCCGTTGTGTATGAATCCCTCGATAGTGGAAAAACGTGGATATCACTCATCGCAGACAACGGACAGGATCGGAGTTGGGCAAATGGTTTACTCCACGTGCGAGTAATGAACGATTCTCTCGTCTATAGTGTAGGCGTGAATGGTCTGTTCAAGTCAACAAATGGCGGCAGGGCTTGGTCGGTTGTGCCAACAAGCGCTAACAAGCACAAAGACATGGAATGGATAACTGACAGCATGGGATACGTAGTGGGCGGAGCCGGCATGATTCTGCGCACGCGAGATGCAGGTGCGTCGTGGGAAAAAGTTGGTAGGGGCGTATCTGCATCTGAACTAGAAGATGTGTTCTTCATCAACGCAGATACAGGCATCGTTACCGGTGGTAATTACGAGGGAGTAGTCGTAGTCACAACGGATGGTGGAGATACGTGGTCAACTGTACGCGAACAGAAGTATGGACGAATATGGAATGTGAGCTATTCGGGGAAGTTGTGGTGGATGACGGTAGGCGACACCCCTGGACAAGCTGAAGCAACAGCCGACGTTGTTAGTCCGGTCTGGGATGCACACGTCATCCCTGATGGCATTACCGACTATCATTGGTTCGCCGATGGCGTCGGCATTGCATGTTCGCATCAAGGGTATGTCTACACCATTAGAAATCACGGTATTCCAGACATCGTAAGTGTTGGAACCGATTACAAATCGCAACCAAACAACTCGAATGCGCAATACGAGCTTTACGATCTTATCGGAAGGCGCTGCAGCGATGATGCCACTGGCGCGATACTGCAGTTTGATCGAAAGTCCGCCAAGACAAATCTTATTTATCGGTAGTATCCTGGAAAGCCAACTCAACGTGAGCACCATGGTCTCCTACGACGTCGTTGAAGTCATGCAGCCATGTTGCGGTCTTAGGGTAGTAGAATCATCGGATCTGCATTGCTAGATTTGAACCATGATTACACTACGCGCCACGAAAAAACTGCTCGATAAACTCAAGGCTACACCTGCGACGGTTCTGCCGGTACCTACCGGACGTCTGGGAACGTGGTATGCAGATGTGCGAGCTGTTGGTAGACAGCACATTGTTGTGCTCGTGAATGAAGCAACGCTGATGTCGCTCATTATTCCATGGTCGGAGTTCAAGGGCAATCCGGTGGCGGCGATGCATACATCGCTGCGCGCACTCCTACTTGCCATCTCTATTCCTGCGTCGGCTGTCGATGAAGAGCTGGCAACCATCACCGGCGTAACGTTCACGAAGACGGCATCGAAGGTCATGCTTGGACGCATGAATGCACCTGCCTTGATGATAGAGATGATGGTCACAGAAGGCATGCCCTTCCATGAAATCGAGATGCGGATGATCGGATATTTCTACATGCCAACTTCGTCGGATCCTGAGCCAGACATCATCCTACCAAACCATCGGACGTACGATCTTTTCGGGATTGACGGCAGTGCGTTCGATGATGAACGTGTAGTGCAGCAATGGCTCAACGCAACGCTAATGCCGACTGCAACGCCAATGCCGACTGCAACGCCTATGCCGACGGTGCCACCAGCGTCAACCGTCTCACGTGCACCAATTCGTAGGCCCGTCCCGCTTACCGACACGCTCATTCTGCGCATAGAGCTAGAAGGCATCCGGCCCGAGATATGGCGAACGGTTATGGTGCCGGCGAAGATTACACTGCGTCGGTTGCACGACGTGATCCAAGCGGCCATGGGCTGGGACGACAGTCATTTGCATTCCTTTACCATCAACGGCAAGGAATATGCAGACACATCTGTGATGGACCATGGCTTCTATGAATCGCCCAACAGCAATCGCGTGAAGGAAGAACGTTCCGTAACGCTATACTCATTTCCCCTTGCCTCCCTTGAAACCTTCACCTACCTCTACGACATGGGCGACAGTTGGAAGCACACCATTTCTGTTATCGGTACCGACCATGTAGAGCATGACACGTCGTTCCGCGTCATCGACGGCGCGAACGCATGTCCGCCCGAAGACGTAGGCGGCGTGCACGGATATGCATGGTTCGTGTTGGCCATGATGCACCCTCAGTACGAAGATCACCAGCAGGTTCTCGAGTGGTTTGGTAGGCCCTTCGACCACACCATGTTCGACCTACGTGCCGCCCAGCGACTCCTCCACGTGATCGTGTATTCGGGTGCCGGCTATCCGTGGAAGAAGTGACTGTAGGGCGGCACGGTCTTCGAACTCCTTCCCGGCAGCCTCCCGGCAGCCTCCCGGCAGCCTCCCGGCAGCCTCCCGGCAGCCTCCCGGCAGCCTCCCGGCAGCTGCCGGGAGGGAAAGGGCAAGGTCAAGTTCCTCATGTTTACGAAATGGCAAAACGTCGACACGTTGTAGGCTCATGTCGATACCGTCGACATGACGTCAGGATATGTCGACAAAATCGTATTTTGTAAACATGACAAATCTTGATACATGGAATCCAACAGAGCCGTGGAACGGACTGCAGACGTTGCCTCCAAAGCAGGACGTGGAGACTAAGTCCGTTCTAAAGCAATGCATTACGGCTAGGGCGGCGCTTGCAGAATTGAAGCAAGCCGCCGAACTCATACCAAATCAACGCGTCTTGATCAGCACCATACCATTGATGGAGGCGCAAGGCAGTTCTGAAATAGAGAACATCGTTACCACAACAGACAGACTCTTTCAGTTTTCGCAACTCGATCAATTTGCCGACTCGGCCACGAAAGAGGCGTTGCGATATCGGACAGCGCTCTATGAAGGGTTCCAGTCACTCGCATCCCGACCGCTATGCACGGCCACGGCAGTTGACGTATGCCGCATCATCAAGTCTGCCGACGTAAACATTCGTCGCATACCTGGAACCGCGTTAGCAGGTGCAGAGAAAGGAGACATTGTCTACACGCCACCGGTAGGTGAGCAGAGAATTCGCGAGTTGCTTGCTAATTGGGAGCGGTTCTTACACCAAGGCAAAGAGCTCGATCCATTGATTCGAATGGCAGTGGGTCACTATCAATTCGAAGCGATACATCCATTCTCCGACGGGAACGGTCGCACAGGTCGCGTGCTCAACATCCTCTACCTCATTCAAGAAAATCTCCTCAACGAACCCATCCTGTATTTAAGCCGATACATCAACAACAACAAGGCAGCCTACTACCAACTCTTGCTTGAAGTAACACGAGATCAGGCATGGGAGCCTTGGGTGATCTACATGTTGAAGGCGGTGGAAGAAACAGCAACATGGACCACACAAAAAATTGCTGCTATCCGAACGCTAGAAGAGCAAACGAAAGAAATCATTCGCACGCAATTGCCGAAAATCTACAGTCGCGAACTCGTAGAAGTAATCTTCGAACAGCCCTACTGTCGAATCAGCAATCTCGTCGAACGTAACATTGCAAAACGCCAATCAGCATCGAGATATCTAAAGGAACTCGTAGCAATTGGAATACTGAAAGAGATTCAGACTGGCAAAGAAAAACTCTTTGTTCATCCGAAGCTCATGCAGGTTCTGTTGCAGGATGTGAACATATCGCGATGACAACCGCTTACACAGGCATCGCATCTTCTTACTAGAAGCAAAAGCAGTTCACCGAAATCTCTTCACAACCGCCGTTGTCACAAGCGCCAGTATCGCACCGCCGAACGCCATGGCCATATCCTTTTGTGCATCCCACACATCGCCCTGCGTGCCAAGGTAATTCGTGCCAAGATTGGGGAAGAAAATATCGGCAACGCTGTATTCAATCAGTTCATACATAGCCGAGAACGACAGCGTGATTTCGGCTGGCAACACCCAGCACACCCAGACCGGCCAATGAAACTTATTCATGAAATAGTCGCGCATCGGATACGCTAGCAGAAAGCCAAAACTAAAGTGAACGATCCTATCGTACGGATTTCGTTCGAGTCCGTATACATCCTTTATCCAATACCCAACGGGCGCCTCGGCATAGGTATGCTGCGCACCCAGCACATGCAAACAGATATAGACGAAGCACAGTGTGTACGTCAGATCGCTAAACCGAAAACGTGTGTGCGTGCCAATCAGCGCGCCAAGAAATACTAC
>JBBRES010000085.1:0-10367 GCA_038202665.1 Kapaibacterium sp. (SeqCode)
CATCGTGACTTTTGAAGAACATCACACATTCAATCGTCAACCATGCGCTCAGAATCATGGCGCCAACGCCGTACATCCATCCGGTAACGCCAAGGAGTGTAGGAACGATGGCCGCTCCCCACGTGAGCACACTGGTGATCAACATTTGCATGCCAAGTGCACGTCCGCTATCGTCTTCGATCGCACGCAACACAAAGCCACCGGCTCGATAGTCTGCGCGATACATCCACGACAACGCATAGAAGTGTGGCAACTGCCAAAAGAAGAGAATTGCAAAGAGGGCAATGGCCGGCGCATCCATCGTGCCACGCACGGCGGTCCATCCACCCACAAACGGCAAGGCGCCGGGAATACCACCAACGATCACGGCAAGCGATGATCTGCGTTTCATTGGCGTGTACACAACCACATACGACAACCACGTGATTACTGCCAATGCAAGCGTGAGCATGTTGACAGTTGCCAACAACCCAAGTCCACCAATCGTGAGCACTATGCTAAACACCATGGCAGAACGCACACTGATGATGCCCGCCGGAATCGGTCGCGATGCCGTGCGCTTCATCTTTCCATCGTGCTCGCGCTCAACGATGTGATTCATTACGCAGCTTCCACTGGACACCGCTATGGTGCCAAGCATGGTGGCGCCAAAGTGTAACCACATTGCTCCAGACGATACGGCTGTGGTGAGTGCTGTTGGAATGGCGAGGTAGTAACCCGCTAACGTCGACAGCGCAACCATCTGCGAAATGCCAGGCTTCGTGAGCTCGTAATATTGTCGGGCGATTCCAGTTGTTACCGGCATCGCCGCTGCCACGGTTTGCTCACTCATACGCGAGTCTCCCGTGCGCTACCGTTGGACGATAGTAGTGCTGCATCGTGAGCATGATCATGGTGTTCACAGCAACAAGCAGAACACCTGTCGCAACATGCGCCGTTGTGTATGCTTCGCTACGGAACGTGAAGAGAATCATCACGCCAAGAAGTATCTGCCAGAGCACCAACACCGAGGATATCGCCGTAGGAACGACGAGTCGCGTGAACTGCGAACGCTGACGCATAATCAATATCCACTGTGCGATCACGGCAACGGCAACAACATAGGCCGTGCTACGATGCAAGAAGTGAATCACGACTTGCAAGTGGGCCATTTCTGACGCGGTTGGAAGGAAACTAGATGGTCCCCACTCCGGCCACGTCACGCTAACGCCCCAACTATCTGTGTGTCTAGTAAGCGCGCCCAACAAGAACTGTACAATCGTAAGGATCCACGTTGCAATCACAACGTTCCGTGCTGCCTTGCCACCCTTCACCTCCATAGGAGAAGTGATACGCGTCCACGCACGCGACGTACTCATGGCAAGACCAATGGCGATTACAAAGAAGGCCTCTGCAAGCATACCATGCGTTGTTGATGTCCAGTCTGGAAGATTGTTGCGAACCGTGTAGCCACCAAACGAACCTTGCAAGCACACGCCAAAGAACGCTGCCTGCGCAAGCCAGAAGATGCGGGCCTGCGCTGTTACGCGGAATGCGCGAATAAGCGACGTAAGGAGCAGGGCGGCAAGGCCCACCATGACTGTTTCCATGATGCCCGTGGGCATGTGTTGCAAACCGGCGATGGCTGTTGCTACGATGAGGACGACGATAACATCAAGGATAATGATCGCCGACCCTGATCGTTGTGCACGAGGAGTTGTGCGGAATGTGAGAAGCACCAATCCAACGGTTACCATTCCCACGAGAGTTGCGAACAATCGATGTCCGTGCTCCCAAAAACGATCTTGCTGCCACAACCACTCCGACGGGAGATAGGTTACCATAGACACGTTGTTCGACGTGGGCCAGTCCGGAAACGCCATCCCAGAACGAGTGGTGTTTACGTGACCGCCCCAGACGATAAGTCCGTAGGTAAGAACGCACAGAGCAACACTTATCCAGTGTAGCCATGCGTTCGACCGATCGTGGGCTGGGTTCGACATGCTTAGTGCGTACCGAAGGCGTTGCTTTCTTGATTCTTCTCTACTACCACCGTATGGTGATGCACGCTGATCGAAGGGCCCGGCTCCCATTGCGGCCAGTAGTCAAGCTCACGTCCTTCGACGCTGAATTCATACGGTCCACGATAGACCACGATGTCGCGGTCAAAATTCCCGTGACCAGGATGAGGAGGCGCAGCCCACTCAAGCGTATTCGCGCGCCATGGGTTGCGCGGGGCCTTCTTCCCATACTTCATGGACCACAGAATGTTGATCACCAAGAAGAGCTGCGAGAAGCCGAGAATGATTGCTGAAATCGTTACGAACTGATTCCAACCTTGGATTGGCTTCAGGAACTCGTAGATACTTGGGTCGTGAATACGACGCATGTGTCCACCAAGTCCGATGATGTGCATCGGGAAGAACGTGGCATTGAATGCGGCGAACGACCAGTAGAAGTGTTTGCGACCGAGGCTTTCGTTCAACATCTTTCCATACATCTTTGGATACCAGTAGTAGATACCGGCAAAAATCCCGAAGAGCGATCCGCCAAAGAGTACGTAGTGGATGTGAGCCACAATGAAATACGTGTCGTGAATATAAATGTCTACCGGTGCTGAAGCCATGAACACGCCAGACAACCCACCGATGATGAACATGGAGACAAAGGCCAACGCGTTCAACATTGCAGATGTGAACTTGATGTTCCCACGCCACAGTGTACCCAACCAGTTAAAGACCTTGATGGACGATGGGACGGCGATCACGATGGTGCTCAACATGAATGTTGTACCAAGCAACGGATTCATGCCGGATTGGAACATGTGGTGACCCCACACGATGAAGCCCAAGAATGCGATGCCTGCAATAGCAAAGACCATGGCCTTGTATCCGTAGATCGGCTTTCGCGAGAACGTTGCCATGACGTCCGACACAATGCCCATGAGCGGCAAGATCATGATGTAAACAGCAGGGTGCGAGTAGAACCAGAACAAGTGCTGCCACAACACTGGCTGTCCTGCTCCGGCGTTGATGCCATGGCGCGTGTGCGCAATGAGATTGTCTGGTAGGAAGAAGCTCGTATGGAAGAAGTTGTCCATGAACAACATGGCAATCGCCGCTGCGAGCACTGGTGTTCCGAGCGTGATAATAATGGCCGTGATGAAGAGGCCCCAAATGGTGAGCGGCATATCAAAGAGCTTCATACCCTTTGCGCGCTTGTTCAAGACCGTAGTAACGTAGTTCACTGCGCCCATGATGGATGAGAATCCAATCAAGAAAACAGCAATCAACCACAGGGTTTGTCCACTGACGGTAAACGTAGGATTGTTAATCACGCCCGAAAGGGGCGGATAGGATGTCCACCCTGCCGCCGCATACCCTCCGTCGACATAGAATGCGCTCATGATGATTACACCGGCGGGCGGGACAAGCCAAAACGACCACATGTTGAGTCGCGGCAAGGCCATATCATCTGTTCCCAGCATGAGCGGGATGCAGAAGTTTCCGAACATACCAACGGCCAATGGGATGATCACCAGGAAGATCATAATCGAACCGTGCATCGTCACGAGCTGGTAGTAGAAGTCTTGTGCGATGGCACCCGTGTTGTCTACCCATTGCGATGGGAGCAAGGTTCCGATAACGGGAACTGGCTGGCCGGGATAGGCAAGCTGCCAGCGAAGGAAGAGGGCGAATGCGCCACCCACGAACAAGAAGAGCATCGAGGCGAGCATGAACTGCTTGGCGATAACCTTATGGTCTGTGGAGAACACATACTTCCGATACCATGGCAGATCATGATGGGCATGATCGTGACCATGGTCGGGTGCGTGTTCTGCGTGCTCTGCGTGTTCGGATTCCGAGGAATGCGTTACGGCTGTACTCATGGTGATTAGTTCCTTACTTCTTTGTTGAATCTGCTACGGCTGGATCCGCAGATGGTGTCGGCGCGGGTGTTTGCGCTGCGAGCATCTCTGCGTTCTTAGAGTCTGACCACTTGTCGAATTCCGACTTAGAGAGCACGTCATACTGTCCGCGCATACCGCCATGTCCAGTCCCACACAACTCTGCACAAGCAATCTCGTAATGCCCTGGCTTGAAAGAGTTGAACCAGATGTTCATCCATGTGCCTGGCACAACGTCTTGCTTCACGCGCATATTCGGCAGGAAGAAGCTATGCAACACGTCAACCGAAGAGCCGCGCATGACGATGTTCGCGTTGACTGGCACTTTGAATTGGTTCTCGACGAAGAAATCGTCATCACCATTCACGTCATTGGAGTCGATCCCGAATGGATTGTCGAGAGAGATAAGAGCGCGTGCTGAGCGATCGTTGTGCGCATTACGCCCAAACTTTCCATCGGCACCTGCATACAGGAACATCCACCCAAAAGTCTTTCCCATAACGAGGATTTCAACGTCAGGCTTTGGAACTCGCTTGGAATATTTCGTGCGCTCCCAGATCTCATCGGAATACAATCCGATAGCTCCGAACAGAATGGTGGGTAGAATCGTCCACGTCAACTCCACGATGTTATTCCCGTGATAGTTGTACCCGCGTCGATCCGGACTGTACCGATACTTCACAAGGAAGTATCCGAGAACACCGAAGGTGAGGAAGAAGATTCCTACCGAGATATAGTAGATGATCGCAAACAATGCATCGAGATCCCCGCCGAACGTACTAATGTTCTCTGGGAACCACGCGAGCATGTCGAAAACCTTCAGGAAGTCCATTGCATGATCCTTATTGATTCGTTCTCGTTGGGAGTGTTGATCACAGCGGCTGCTCTAGTTCGGCTTCGGTAAAGGCGCCTGCACGACCTGTTGTCTTCTCGCGCGCGGCCTTTACTTCGTCCACTGTAACCGCAGCACCGGCATTGCCGAAGCTGCTTCGCACGTAGGTCAGAACGTCAGAGATCTCTTGATCACTCAGGACGTCCTTCCACGCTGCCATTTGTCCGTTTATTGTTACGCCACCACGCTGGATTGGTCCCTTGAATCCGTGAAGCACGATTCGAATGGGAACGGTTGCATCACCCTGCGCGTAGGCAGAGCCCGCAAGTGGTGGGATGTTATTCGCGGGAACGCCCTTGCCTGTGCCGAGGTGACAGGAGGCGCAGATCTTTCCGTAGACCGCTTTTCCGGGTCCGCCGGCACCTGCATCTGCTGCTGTGGCCGTGGCTGCGTTAGGATCGACCCACGTTGGATCGTCTCCAAGCTTCGTAAAGAAGCCCTGGATGTTGCATGCCGTGATCGTAGCTGCAACTACGATGAAGGTCAGTGCAAGGAGGAGGGGGCGGAGATTGCCCCGCATGCGGGAACCGTGCATGAATCAGCGTCCTCGAGAGTCGTGAAGAACATTCGTCGGCAAAGCGTCCGAAAATACGCTGTGCTGAAGACTTACGAAAATGAAGATGCGTGCAGGCAGTTCATGTGGAGAACGTTTTGCGAAGGTAAAAACGTTCATTGTCGGCGAAGAAACCAGTCCGCAGTGTGTTGGACTCCCTCTTTGAGGCTCATCGCAGGATTCCAACCGGAAGCGTTTTGAAGCTTCTCAAAGGAGCAAACATTTCTTCGCAGGTCGCCCGGTTTTCCGTCGCCGTGACGTATCTCTGCCTCGCCGCCGTAGGATTGTCGCAGGTTATCGACGAGATCATTGAGGGACGTTTCGATTCCCGTGCAGCAATTGTACGCTCCACGCATTCGCTGTTGGGTGGCGAAAAGATTAGCCCGGGCAACGTCACCCACGTACACATAGTCTCGCGTTTGCTCCCCGTCTCCGTTGATAACCGCCGTCTGGCCGTCAATCCACTTTTGGAGGAAAATGGCGATCACGCCGGCCTCTCCGAAGGGGTTTTGTCGTGGACCATATACGTTGGTGTATCGAAGGATGGTAGACGTCATCCCGTGCACGCTCTCGTAGTAGTCTAGGTAGAGTTCTACCGAGCGCTTTGAAACGCCATACGGAGAGATAGGTCGCGTTGGATGCGTCTCGTCCGCCGGGAACACCAATTGATCTCCATACACCGCACCGCCACTCGATGCAAAGACCACATGCTGAACGCCACTGCGATGAGCAGCCTCCAACAAACGCAGAGATCCAAGAACGTTTGTTGTGGCGTCCATGACGGGATCTTCTACACTGACTCTCAATTCCATGTGCGCCGCATGATGATTCAACACATCGAATCGTTCATCAGCAAACACGCGAGCGATCGCTGGATCCGTAATGTCGAGCTCGATGAGCCGCGCACCCTGCGGCACGTTGTCGTGTTTCCCGGTACTGAGATTATCGATGATCACTACCTCGTATCCGGCATCAAGGTGTGCTTGCGCTACGTGTGATCCAATGAATCCGGCGCCGCCGGTTACGCAAACCTTCATGAGAACTGCTCCACTCTGCGAATCCCCTTCAAGGCAATGTCCGAACGGTATGTCTTTGTGCGATACTGAATACACGCCGCCGCCTCGTACGCACGGTCGCGAGCCTCTTGCAGCGTTGGCGCTAATGCGGTGACTCCGAGTACCCTTCCGCCATTCGAAACCAACTCGCCATCCTTCCATGCCGTGCCGGCATGATAGACGATTACATTGCCAAGAGCTTCTGCTTGTTCGATGCCGGAGATGGGCGCACCTTTTTCATACGAATCCGGATAGCCCTCCGAGGCGAGAACAACCGTGCATGCAACCTGCGACGCGATGGATGCGAGGGTGGCAGGGTTGATCGCTCCGCGTGCGGCCGACGCGAAGAGGGCGGCAACATCGCCATCGCAAATGCTGAGAACGGCTTGGGTTTCTGGGTCGCCAAATCGACAGTTGAATTCAACTACATTGATCGATCCATCTGCATCAATCATGAGCCCCGCAAACAAACAACCAACAAACGGATGTCCTTCTTCGCGCATCGCATCAATCATGGGCGTGATCACCTCGTGTTGTGCACGTTCGAGAAGTTCAGGTGTCACGATTGGTGCGGGCGCATAGGCGCCCATACCGCCCGTGTTCTTGCCCGTGTCGCCATCCCCAATTCGCTTGTGGTCTTGGGCACTGGCGAGGACGACGTAGTTGGTTCCATCGCTGATGGCAAAGAGTGACGCTTCTTCACCCGCAAGGAAGGCCTCGATAACGATTTCTGCACTGCTTGCACCGAACGACCCGTTAAACATTTCTTCGACGGCCTCGATGGCCTCTTGTCGTTCCGTCGCAACAACCACACCTTTGCCAGCAGCAAGTCCGTCGGCTTTGATCACAACAGGTAGCGCATGGTTAAGAACGTAGGCGATGGCCTCAGAACGCTGCGACGCTGTGAACCGACGGTATGCGGCTGTTGGAATTCCGTAGCACACCATCAGTTCTTTTGCAAATGCTTTGGATGACTCGATGCGTGCGGCGGCTTGAGATGGACCAAAGACATCGATGCCTTGCGCGCGGAGCACGTCGGCAAGCCCTGCAGCCAACGGCTGCTCGGGACCTATGACGACGAGCGTGATCGATCGTTCTCGACACCACGTTGCAACGGCAAGGCCGTTGTCAACATCAAGTGCCACGCACGTACCGTGCTGAGCAATGCCCGGATTGCCTGGCGCGATGTACAGTTCTGCGCACGACGCACTGCGCTGCAGGGCGCGGGCCATTGCATGCTCGCGACCTCCGGAACCGATCAACAGAATACGTTCTTGCATACGATCAGAATGGAACGTCGTCGAAGTCTGCTGTTGCCGGACCGCTTGCTGCGGGTGGGATCTGCGAATAGTCTTGAGCAGGACCCGTTCCAGCTTGTGCTGGTTCGATGCGCCATGCTTCGAGATTCGTGAAGTAGACAGTCTCTCCGGTCTTGCTCTGGAATGGACGTCCGCGAAGGTTGAAGAGAACCTTCACTTGCTGACCCACTTTGAACGTATCGAGAAGTTGACAGCGGTCTTGAGTGACCTGGAACTTGATATGCTGCGGATAATTTCCATCCTGCATTTCAAGAACGAAGTCACGCTTACGGAACGTGTCTTTCACTTGCTGCGTGTCCATTACAACATTCAGTGTACCAACTGCCTCATACGAATTTGCCATGACCGTGTCCCTTAGGTTGAAAGTGTTTGCGTGATGATTTGTGGAAGTCGCTGCATCACATCTGCAAGACGTGCTACATCGCGTCCACCTGCTGTGGCAAGGTGAGGCTTCCCTCCCCCGCCGCCACCGAGTTCCTTTGCGATTGCGCCAACGATCGTACCTGCCTTGTAGCGAGGGATGAGATCATCGGTCACAACGCATACGAGTTGAACCTTTCCGTCGAGCTCTGCCGCGAGCACTCCAATGCCATTATGCTTGAGTGCTAAGCGTAGCTCATCGCCGAGCGTTTTCAATTGTTCACCGTCTTCTGCCTTCACAACACCTGCGGCAATGGCAACACCGTCCACCGATTGCGCTGCGCTTACCAAGGCAGGTATCGCCGCCGCGAGTTCTTGCGTGCGAAGTCCTGCAAGTTCTTTCTCTAACTGACGTACCCGATCTTGCACCGCAAGCGTTTCGTCACGCGCCGTCTCACGTTGTTGTGCGAGTTCGCGCAGATACTGCGGGATCGACCTGCCGGCAATAGCATCAATCCGTCGTACGCCTGCGGCAACACTGGTTTCCGAAATGAGCTTCATCAGCCCGATCTCGCTCGTGTTGCGAACGTGTGTGCCACCACAGAACTCCACAGAGAAGTTCTCGTCGATGGTCACCACACGCACCTTGTCTCCATACTTGTCTCCGAAGAACATCTTTGCACCGGGTATCGATCGAGCCTTCTCGATCGACAGTTCTTCCGTGCGCACATCAATGCTTTGAAAGATCTTTTCATTCACCATGCGCTCGATCTCTTCGAGTTCATCTTGACGTACTTTTTCAAAGTGCGAAAAGTCGAATCGTAAGTGGTCCGGAGCCACAAGCGATCCAGCTTGTTGCACATGCGATCCTAACACGCGGCGGAGCGACTCATGCAAAAGGTGCGTGGCTGAGTGTTCACGTGCAATGTCCTTACGGCGGTCCGCATTGATGCGAACCACTGCACGATCTCCCACAACCGCAGCAACCGGCGTCTCACATAGGTGGACGATGGCATCGCCGTTCTTGCGAACATCCTCTACGATGTACTCCTCGCCACCCACAATGAGAACTCCTGTGTCGGAAACCTGACCGCCCATTTCAACATAGAATGGTGTGACGTCGGTCACCACCTGGTTGTCGCGAATAGCCAGGATCTGCGCCTCATTCTCAAAGTGCTCGTATCCATCGAAACGTGACACGGCATCAATCGAATCCATTTGCACTTCGGCTACATGCGATTTTCGAGCAGCGCGAGACCTCGCTTTTTGCTCATTAATTCTCTCAACAAATCCCTCAACGTCAACGTCGACGTACAGTTGTTCTCGACAAATCAATTGAGTCAAATCAAGTGGAAAACCAAAAGTGTCTGAAAGAAGAAACACAGCCTCGCCTGGCAAAACAGGGACTTTGATTCCCTTCTCAACAAAAAACTCATGTACTTGTTTTGCTGTTATATACTCTCCGTGATCTCTGTCAGGGTCGCTACTTGTAGTAATTGTAGATCGACTAATTGCCCAATGATTTCCCTCTGGCCCGGAACCGCCGAACAAATCACCGGCAAAATTATAGCCGTGTTCGCTTAACTCCGTTCGGATGAGATATTCCCAATTCTGCCAAAGCTCAACGAGGCCCCGATCGAGGGTGGCAAGGAACGATTCTTCTTCGGCCTTGATGATGCGCTCAATAAGAGCTTGTTGCTGTACGATCTCCGGGAAGACGTCGCCCATGGTTTCGCAAAGCACGCGCACATGTTTATGGAGCACGGGTTCGGTAAGGCCAAGGTTGCGTGCATAGCGAGCGGCGCGACGTAGAATACGACGTAGGACGTAGCCTCTACCTTCGTTGCCAGGAATGGCGCCATCGGCAATTGCAAATGTGAGCGTGCGAATGTGATCGGCGATCACGCGCATCGCAACGCCGTCTTGATTGTCGAGCTCTGTTCGGTACGGCTTCCCGCTCAGCTCTACGGTGACGTTGATGATGGGTTGGAAAACGTCGGTGTCGTAGTTCGATGCCTTCTCTTGTATCACGGCAGTCACGCGCTCAAAGCCCATGCCGGTGTCTACGTGTTTTGACGAGAGGTCTTCCAACGTCCCGTCGACGCGACGGTTGTACTGGATGAAAACGTTGTTCCAGATTTCGATCACTTCTTGAACGCCGAGGTTGACGAGTGGACCTCCACTCAGGTCGGGCGTGCGATCGAAATGGATTTCGGAGCAAGGTCCACACGGACCCGAATCACCCATCTCCCAGAAATTATCCTTGTCGCCAAAGCGATGGATGTGTGTTTCCGGCAGATAC